>DASZWE010000177.1:0-3593 GCA_035546735.1 Puia sp. | reverse complement strand
TCAGCACACCGGCCACGCATTTACCGATGGCGTTGTGCGGGTCCTGTTTCCAGGATTCGGGGCCCATCACCTGGTCCTCACCGTACGACTTACCGTGGGCGATGGGGAGAATGATGGGTTGATATTCGGGGCCCAGGGGCTCCAGCTCTTTGGACAGCGAGCTCATAAAGGCGGGCATGCCGTCACCCATGAAGGTGATCAGGACACCCGTCTCGTTGGGGTTGTTCTTGTACTCTCCGGCGAATTTCACCAGGTCGGCCATCTGCTTGTTACAGTCGTCCTGCCTGATATAAGAGATGTCGAGATGGGCCTTGTCGAACAGGGAATTCTTTGTGGTACGTACGCCACCGTTGGCATACATGCCGGAGAACTGGCTGTTCCAGGCCATACGTTCCCAGGTGATGCGGGTACCGCCGTTGACGGCGTCCGCATTGGAGGGCAGGGGTATCAATACTGCATCTTTTTTAAGGGATGCTTCGGGCGCGTCGGGTAATACTACTTTACCGACTTCGACGGCCTTGCCGGCCTCTTTGGGGCGGGCCTGGTACCATTTTACACTCAGTATGCCGGCTGTAATGACGGCGGCGATGATGAGTAATTTTCCGGCAGGTTTGATCTTGACTGACATATGTTTTTGTTTTTGATGGGTTAAAAAAATTTTTTGATCGGTGATCCCATAGGATGCGGCTTAGTCCAGTAAGCCCTTGTAGCGGTCGGGTGTCTTGACGTCTTTCAGTCTACCTTTGTTTTCGCCTGCTTTCAGGGCGTCCTTTGTATAGTGGAAGTCGGAGCCCAGATCGAACTTGTTGATCAGCTCGATGGCCTGGGCCGACTTGGCCTTGTCTTCCAGGACCTTGTCGTCCATGAAGCGGGAGGTGACATCGATGGCGGACTTGATATGTCCTATCTTTTCCCCGATGTTGACCTTTAAGATGGCCAATGCTCTTTCCGCGTCCTGGTTCAGCTCGTCGTCGCCCTTGAAGGCCTTCATGGCGCTGGTGACGGCGGAGAGACCGGTGGTGACGGAATAATACAGGTCTTTCTTTGCCTCAAGGTCCAGCCTGGCGTCTTCCAGCATGATACCGCTCTCTTCATAGGCGGCGTCGGCAAAGCTCACCAGCTTATTCAGGTCGCCCACGATGGGGGTGACGTTATCGATGTACTCACGGCAACGGATAACGTTGTTGGCGTAGAGGTCGATCTGCCTGGGGTTTTTGCCCTCTGCCTGAAGGATCTTCACCTTCTGGATATTCAGCTGGAGCTCTTTGTCTTTGGCATCCAGCTTTTCCATCAGCTCGCTCTGCTTGCCTTTGAGCCGGCCGGATTGACGGAACAGCGTTTCCCTGTCCTTGTAACCCTGGTCGATCTTAGCCTGCAGGATGTTGAAGGGGTTCAGCTCGATGGCCAGCCCGATGGTGTAGTTGGCAATAAAGGAGGAGAGGTATTTCAGCGCTCTCCAGAACTTTTTGCTGCTGACGATCATGAGCAGGAAGCCCAATATCACACCACCGATGACGAGGTTGATGAGGCTCCATGTCACCGTTACCAACCAGGGCAGCACATAGGTGAGGAAGCCATAGGTGAGTCCTGCAAAGAGGGAAAGGCCAATGATGGCGGTGGCGATGTTCTTGGGTTCGCTCCACCATCCGGGAGTTTTTGTTTTTTCGAGTAGCTTATTCATGGTCGTTTAGGTTTTAGTTTGTACGTATATATTGTTTTATTTTATCGATGTCGTCCGCTATCTGCTGCCGGCGGGCCGTGCTTTCGGCCGTATAGTCGCCGGACCTGCCGGTGATCTTCTCTTCGCTGTCCCTGATCTCTGCCTGCAGGATTGCGATCTGGCTTTGGAGGTCGTTGATCTCTTTCGACAGGGCCTGGATGCGCGCGGCTTTTTCTTCCGCCCCGGCCTTTTTGTTCTGCACTTTTTCCTGCAGGGCGGCTTCTACGGTGGAATGGAAATGAGCGGCGTCCGTGTCCAGCACTTTCAGGTATTCCTCGGCGGTGGACAGGAGCTTTTCTTTTGTCAGTCCTTGTACCTGCAGTCCGGCGAAGGCGGCGGTGAACCTTGTGAATTCGTCCGGGATGGCTTTTAGCGCTGCCACCATCTTCGAGAATTCGAAGTAGTCGGGACCGGGGATATTTGCGTCGCTGAAGAGCTTGTCGAAATATTCCAGCATTCGGCTATCCGTTGCGGGAGGCGATTGCCGGGTTCCGGATGGAGGCGATTGCTGCGTGCCTGACTGTGGGTAGCTGCCGGAGGAACCTGTGTGATCCGTCTGCGGGTCGGCGCCGGACCCTTCGCCCTTTTTGTTTTTGTCGGATGCTGCCGGCCGGGCGTCGGGAGGGGTGACCTCCACAAATGCCGACAGTATCTTTTTTCCTAGACCTGCCATTGTTGTTGTTTTTTTAATGGTTAATGAAAGTCTTTATCGTTGGGGCATGGCGGGGCCTCCCCGGCAGGGGGGCTGCTTTTTCAGCATCTTTTTGCCGGGTGATCGAATGCCTATGTCCTGGATTGCCTTTGCTGGTCCGCGGGATCGCGGCGTCGGGATGATGCGGTTATTGCATCAGCAGGGACGAAAGGAGGATGTTCTCCCGCACGATGGCGGAGACATTGCACTTCCTGACGGGCGCCCTGGACTGGTTGTTCAGCTGGCGCAGGATGAGGAAGATGGCGATAGAGAGCAATAAGGCTAAGATGCCTGAAAGCTTTTTCATTTGTCAGTTAATTAAGCGTTGTGGGCAGAGGCGTACGTGTCCCGCACGCAGGCGCTCTTACCTGGTTGTTTTATGGATCTTTTTTATTGGGGGGATTGGCCTCGGGCGAACCGAGTGTTCGATGGACATCAGCCATTGCTGGCTTCCGGAAGTCTGGCGCGATGAAGATTTTCATAATGGCCAGCTGTATGTAGTTTCATCTTTCGTGGGAGACTAGCTCCGATTTGGTTTTGATGGAGTAAAGATATAACGGGTTCGTGCCTCCCAGGAAGAAGAACAGGGAGCATCGGCTATTTTTTCGGAATACCGGTTAAGTACCTGTGATGAACGGCAAAATAGGTGGCTGAGCGCGAAATATCGGGTCTGATCGGTATTTTTGGACTTATGAATGGTTGCGGGGCTTTACCAGTGGTAATTTTGTCTTTTGCGGGGGGCGCTTATTGTTACGACGTTGCATAATCTAAGCTGGTCGCGGGTTTCAGAGGAATATGTTCCGTGCCGGCTTAGGGCTAATGATTGGCCTTCGGCCGGTACGCCTGTGGCGTTCCTTAGCTGTAAAGCAGGCCCAGTAAGGGTTTGGGGAGATTGTATTGATGCGTTATTGCAAATTTCCGAGGCGGCTTTGGGCTGGCGGCCGTTATTTTCCGTTCAATACATCATTTACGAACCGGATCCACATGTATCTGGGGATGCTTCTGTCGAGATAATAGTCCGGCTGGATGCCTTTGCCATCTATCGCCATACCGGGGATGCGCATGCTTCGGGTGAGGCAGTAGCCCAGTTCGAACTCGTGACAGGGGTTAGGGATGAAATACATGTTGGAGAAATCCAGTTCGCCGAAGGTGGTGGCTCCGAAGAGTTTTACTTTACGGCTT
>DASZWE010000176.1:0-10303 GCA_035546735.1 Puia sp. | reverse complement strand
CTCTGGGGTGGGGAAGACAAGCTCCTGAGCAATTTTGAAAGAGCCCGTCAGCAGGTGCCGGAAGTATTGAAGGACGATCCGGACCGGATACTGGAGGCGTGCATTTTCGAGATCGTGACCAGCAAGGTGGAGCAGGTGCCTGTGCCGGACTGGGCGTTCAGGGCGCTGGACATGCCGGTGGAGAAAAGGAATTTCCGGTATGAGGACATGCTGTATACGGATGGCCGGCGTCGTGACCAATGGGGTAAGGGTGCATCGGTGCCGGATGTCAGCCGGGCGGAGACGCGGCTGTGGTTTTATTTTCTTGCGGCCAGTTATATAGACCTGGGTTTTGAGGCTATCCATTATGGACAGGTGGAGCTGATGAACGGCAATGACAAGGATCTCGCGTGGTGGGCGTCGGTATTTGCGTTGGCGCGTGCTTATGGATCGAAACATGCCCGTCGTCATATATTGCTCTGCGATGCGCATGTGCCTGGCGGAGGGTTGAAAAGAGGCGACAGCCTGCTGTTGGATTTTCATGCTTTCCCTCTCCGGATCAAGGAGATCTCCGACAAGCCCGAGGAAGCCAAACTGGAGCTGGGGTTTTCCGATGGTCTTTATCTACGCAGCAAGGGCGGCATCACTCCCAGCGGATGGAAATGCGAGCACCTGCCTTACCTCGTGGAGTTCGACAACTATGGCGTCAGCGATCATCCCAGCCAGCCCAATGCAAGCAAGGGTGGTTTCGTATGGATATGGGGTTATGATGAGATATCCTGGTTCGCGCATCAACCGGCGGCGTATCGCAGCTGGTGGCTTCATTATGCGGATGACTGGGTCCGCAGGACAGACCCGAACGGACATTTGGAAATGCCCGGAAGTCGAACAAGACGGTCGCCATTGGAGAAGAAGTACTGGTATTATGCCAACAATCCCAGCGCGGCCACGCCGGATGGTTTGGGTGATGAAGAAACGATCCGGTCGATCTGGCATTCAGGTGACGACGGTACAGGAAAATGAGCTATTTTTACGCTCAGCTTATGAGGTATATCTATTGCATCATAATTTCTCTATCTTTTTCGATTAGCGCTTTTGCCCAATCTTATGGTTTGATGTTCAGCAGCCATGAGGTTGTCCAGGAAAAAAGGACCAGCCTCGACCTTTCCCCGGACGATTCGCTATGCTTTAAAAAAGGATTTGATCTCCGTTTCGACATCCGGCTGATACCGGGCCGGTCCATCTACTTTGGCTATATCGTTCGTCTTATTTCCGCGGGCGGGCAGAACATCGACCTCATATACAATCAACCGTTGCGCCTGTTCAAGGTCATCATCGGAGAAACTTTTTCAGGCATCAGCTTCTCCGTGGATAGCATTCAGCTGCATAAGGAGTGGAACCAGTTTGTCTTCAAATGCAATCTGGAAGATCATGTCCTGCAATTCACGGTGAATGGAAAAAATATCGGCAGCAGTCCTTTACCTGCGGGTATCGACAATTGTTTCAAGATCCTCTGGGGCGCCAATGACTATCAGAAGTTCAAGACGCGGGATATACCTCCGATGCGCATCCGGGATATAAAGATCTTCGAGAAAGGCAGTTTGAAATATTTCTGGCCATTGGATGAGACCTCGGGCGATCTGGCCTATGACAAGGTGAATCAGCGGGTGGCTAAGATAAAAAATCCGGTGTGGATCAAACCCAAGTTCCAAAAGTGGGAGCTGATCAGCTCGTTCACGTTGAATGGTTATGGCGCCGTCACCTATGATCCGAAGCATGACAATATCTATGTGGCCGGTTCTGATTCGCTGGCCATCTGTTCGCTGAAGATGGATCAGCACAACACGGATTACATACCCTGCCGTCACCAGGAGTTTATATTGGGTCATCAGACCTTGTACGACACTTTTCGCGACAAGCTGTATGATATATTCGTGGATAAGAAGCTGATCATGACGTTTGATTTCTCGCACCATGCGTGGGATATTACCATGCCTTATGCGTTTATCACCGAGTACTGGCATGCCAACAAGTTCATTTCGCCTGTCGATTCGTCGTTGTATATGATCGGGGGCTATGGGCAGCTGCGATACAAGAACAGGGTGATACGCTATGATTTCACCACGCATAAGTGGGACAGCATACATACCACGGGCGACTATTTTCCTCCGCGTTATCTGTCTGCGCTGGGGTTATCACCCGATGGAAAATATGCCTATGTCGCCGGCGGCTATGGCAGTCAGACGGGCGACCAGATGCTGGACCCGCGTAATTATTACGATCTGTATCGTTACGATATAAAGAACAGTTCTTTCAGGAAGCTGTATACGCTAAAGACGCAGAGCACGCCCTTCACCTTTGCCAACAACCTGGTGATAGGGCCCAAGGCTGGCGCGTGGTATGGCCTTATCTATGCGAATGACAGCTACAATTCCAATCTTCAGCTGGTGGAGGGCTCGTTCGCGGATTCGGCGTATGTTCCGGAGGGAGATGCTATCCCTTACAGCTTCCATGATGTACAGTCCTTTGCGGACCTTTATTATTCGCCTATCAGCAATAAGCTGATAGCTGTCACGCTGCTGTATTCAAAGGAGGAGACGAAGGAGAAAGTTACGCAGGTAAAAATATATACGCTGAATTTCCCGCCGGAGCGGGCGGAGGTGGCGCAGGCGGCGCCTGTAGGGGGAGGGCATGTGAATTACTGGTATGTTATTCTGCCGCTGCTTGTGGTGGGAGGGGCCGCTGTCTGGGTGATGCGGAGGCGCAGAAAGGCAGCGCTTGCTGCGGGGCGTGGGACTGTTGCGGGGCGTGAAGCTGTTGCGGGGGCTGGGGCTGTTGCGAGGGGTGAGACTATTGCTGGGGGCGGACCTTTTGCGGGGCGTGGAACTGTTACGGGTGCGGGGACTGTTGCCGGACGTGAAGGGATGCCGGCTGAGCCTGGCGCGGGGCTTGTGGTCCATGCAGAGCCGCTGGAGAAAAATATTTATCCGGGGGTATATCTGTTTGGCGCCTTCCAGGTATTTGATAAGGAGGGTGGCGATATCACCCGGCTGTTCACGCCGTTGCTCAAGGAGCTGTTCCTCATCATCCTTACCTATACCATTCGGAATGGCAGGGGCATTTCTTCGGAGGGACTCAATGAGATCCTCTGGCATGACAAGTCGGAAAAGGATGCGAAGAACAATCGATCTGTCAATC
The DNA here is from genome assembly GCA_035546735.1 of Puia sp. GTDB lineage: Bacteria > Bacteroidota > Bacteroidia > Chitinophagales > Chitinophagaceae > Puia. The sequence goes on along the minus strand of DASZWE010000176.1, from coordinate 7,126 downwards.
TGGCGAAGCTAAAGGCCATTTTGGAGAGAGTAGGCAATACCGTCATCAATAAGGAGTCCGGGTATTGGCAGTTCCAGACACCCGAGGAGGATGTATACGTTGACTATAAAAAATATGTCTTGTTGTTGCAAGGTGCGCCGGATGCTACCCGGACGGATATACGTCCTCTGGTAAATATTATAAAAAGAGGGGCGTTTTTGGCACAGACGGAATATAACTGGCTGGACGATATAAAGTCGGAGGTTTCCAATGCCGTCATCGACCGGTGTCTGGAGTATATAAGAAGTCATCCGGCGGGCGATCCGGAGTTTACCATCGAGATTGCCAATTGCATCTTTTGTTTCGACCCCCTCAATGAGGATGCGCTTATCTATAAATGTAAGAGTCTTATCCAGCTGCGGCGTCATACCTTGGCCAATAACACTTACCAGAAGTTCCTAAAGGAGTATAAGGATATTTATGGAGCGGACTTTGGGAAGACTTTTCAGGAGATTATTGCGTGAACCGGGAGTTAACCGGCGTGAGGCCTTGGCCGATGTCCGGGCGGGTGTGGAACCTTGGCCGATGCCGGACGGGGTGTGATTATTTGGTCTGACCGATGTTCCAACATGTGTGAGGTCGTGGCAGACGCCCGGGCGAGGTGTGGAACGCTGGACGATGCCGGGGCGGGGTGTAATTATTTGACGTGAACCGGGGCTTAAACGGCATGAGACCCTGGCCGATGTGCTGACATGCGTGATAGCTGGCCGATGTGCGGGAGGGGTGTGAGATCCTGATGCCCGGGCGAGGTGTGGAACCCTGGCCGATGCCGGTGCGGGGTGTGGAACCCTGGCTCACCGGGGCTGCTCCCGGTAAAATTATTATCGGCCGGGTGAATTAATGGTTTATTAAGTGCCTGGTTAATCTCCGGACCGTTAATTGCAATATGATGAATAACAGATTGCTGTTTTTTGGCGTCCTGCTGATCCTGTCTTTTACTCCCAAGATACCTCCCGCGTACCCTTACAAGGACCCTCATCTTTCCGTTGATAAAAGAGTGGCTGATCTCTTGTCCAGAATGACCCTGGAGGAGAAGATACGTCAATTGGACATGTATTGGGGTAAAGAGGTAGCCAATATGGGTGGACATGAGGCCGAGTCCTGGTCGGAAGAGAAGGTCATTGCCAGCCTGGGGACAATGGGTATCGGCTCCGTGCACGATCTATATCCCATCCGACCGGAGATAGCCAACCAGATACAACGTTATGCGATAGAAAAGACCCGTCTGGGCATACCTGTTCTCTTTATCGAGGAGGGTTTGCATGGATACAGCGGATTTGGCAGCACTTCTTTTCCCATACCGCTGCAGCTGGCTTCCGCCTGGGATACCAGTCTGGTGTATCGCGTCGGTCGGGCCATTGCTACCGAAACAAGAGCTCACGGGGTGGATATGATCCTGGGGCCTGTGCTTTGCCTACCCAATGATCCTCGCTGGGGGAGGGTGGAAGAAACGTATGGAGAAGATCCTTATCTCGCTGCACGTTATGGGGTGGCGATGGTCAAGGGCATGCAAGGGGGTAATGTCAGCGCCCCGGATGCGGTGGTAGCGGAGCCCAAACATTTCTCCGTACATGGGATCCCGGAGGCGGGCAGCAATACGGCGCCTGTCAATATCGGAGAGCGGGAAGCGCGCAGCAGGTATCTCTCTGTCTTCGAGAAGGCGGTCCGGGAAGGCGGGGCCTTATCCATGATGGCGGCCTATAGCGAGATCGATGGTATTCCCTGTGTGGACAACAAGTGGTTGTTGACGGATGTGCTTCGTAAAGAGTGGGGCTTTAAGGGTTTTGTCCTTTCCGACCTGGGCGCTATCAAAATGAGCCTGGAAAATCACCGGGTGGCGGTGGATATGGCTGACGCGCTGGCGCAGACGGAGCGGGCGGGGCTGAACATGCAGTTCTATGATTTCCCGCATACCGATTTTATTCAGGCGATGAAGAAGGCCGTCAGTACGGGGGCGCTGCCCATGGCTACGCTTAACAGGTCCGTTGGTGATGTGCTACGGGTAAAATTCCTGCTGGGACTTTTCGATCATCCCTATGTGGATACCACCCTGGTAGGGCGTGTCTTTCACAGTGAGGCGCATCAGCAGTTATCATTACAGGCCGCACAAGAGAGTATTTGTTTGTTGAAGAACGATGGAGGCGTTTTACCTTTTAGGCAGGTCCATTCACTGGCTGTTGTCGGTCCGCTGGCTGTGAGCACCTACCTGGGTGGCTATTCCAATGCGCAGAGCAAGGCTATTTCTATTTTGGATGGGTTGCGGCAGCGTGCCGGATCGACGGTGACCATTCAATATGCTCCAGGATATGTGCCCGACCCTAACGGCGCCAAGCTTCATAGAGAGGCCGTTGCTATGGACACGACGGCTGTGCGTTTGTTGAACCAGGCGGTGGAGGCGGCCCGTGGAGCAGATGCCACTATTGTTGTGCTGGGAGAGGAGAACAGCATTGTCGGGGAAGGCAAGGACCGGGCGGGCCTGGATCTGAGCGCTCAACAAATGGAGCTGGTGCAGGCGCTGCATCGTACGGGTAAGCCTGTTGCGGTGGTGCTGTCCAATGGACGGCCTTTGACCATCAACTGGGTCGCCGCGAATATGCCCGCCATCGTGGAAACGTGGTTTGGCGGTGAAAAAAGCGGTCTGGCTATTGCCGATGTGCTGTTAGGGAATATCAATCCTTCGGGCAAGCTGCCGATGACCTTCCCCCGCAGTGTGGGACAGATACCTTTTTACTATGATCATAAGCCCACTTCTGGACATCATTACGTAGATGAGTCGGATACGCCCCTGTTTACTTTTGGTCACGGGCTTAGCTATACGCATTTCGGGTATTCGGGTCTGCAGGTCAGCCCGGCGGCTATTCCTGTGGGTGGTAGTGCGCGGGTGAGCGTGCATGTTCGGAACACGGGGCCGGTCGAGGGCACGGAGGTGGTGCAGCTATATGTGCGGGATGAGGTGGGGAGCGTTACGACGCCGGAGCGGGCCCTGAAGGGGTTTGGCCGTGTGACGTTGCAGCCGGGTGAGGACAAGGTGTTGACTTTTGTCTTGGGTCCTGAACAGCTGTCCCTTTGGAACAGGGAGATGCACCGGGTGGTCGAGCCGGGGACCTTTAAGATCATGGTGGGCAGCTCGTCCAGTGATATCCGCCTGACAGACAGTCTCGAAGTAAAAAACGGTTTAAAATAAAGCTACCTATGAAGACATTTTTAACAGTACTCACATTCCTTTCGCTGAATTTGGCTGGTGTTGGACAGTCTACGACACGGCACAGCGCTACGACATTATATCCCAGTTATAACGGGCTGGTTATGGCCGGCTACCAGGGCTGGTTTCGCGCGGCGGGCGATGGCAGCTCGGCACAGCGCTACGCGTATGGCGATCCGGATCATTCGGGCATCGATCTCTGGCCGGATGTCAGCGAATATGAGAAGACATATGAGACGCCGTTCACACTGGCGGATGGGAAGAAGGCGCGCTTCTTCAGCTCGCTGGATCAAAGCACTACCGACCTGCATTTCAAATGGATGCAGCAGTATGGGATAGATGGGGTGTTTATGCAGCGATTTTTTGGCGAGACACGGCGCAGGAGCGAGGCGGGCTCAGGCGGGCGCAAAACGGAGTCGGTGATCATACTGCAGCATGCGTTGGAAGCCGCGTCCAAATATCGCCGGGCCATTGCCGTCATGTATGATCTGTCGGGGCTGCGTGCGCATGGGGAGGATTGTTCTTCCATTATAGAGGACTGGAAGTACCTGGTGGATTCGATCCATGTGACCAATCAGAAGGGCGAGAAGACCTATTTGCATCACCGGGGCAAGCCTGTGGTGGTGATCTGGGGAGTGGGTTTTCCGGACAGGCCTTATGATATCCGGAATATTGGTTTGTCGCGGCTGATCGATTTTTTACAGCATGATCCTGTTTATGGCGATTGCGCGGTAATGTTGGGCGTGCCGACCTTTTGGAGGGATCTGGATGCGGACTGCGTACATGACAGCTATCTGCATGATCTTATCCGGCAGGCGGATATGGTGATGCCCTGGACGGTGCAGCGTTTTTCGCCTCTTCTGCACAATGATATGGACAGATATAGGGACGTGATGCTTGCCGACATGCAATGGTGCGACCGGAATCATGTGGATTATGTGCCCTGTGTATATCCCGGCTTCAGCTGGCATAATCTCAGCGTCCATGAATTCCCGGATGATATAAAGCCCGTGGGTTCCATTCCCCGGCAGGGTGGCCGATTCTACTGGCAGATGTTGTCTACTGCGATAAAGGCGGGAGCCAAAATGTTGTATGTGGCTATGTTCGACGAGGTCAATGAGGGCACGGCCATTTTTAAGGCTTCCGACAATCCGCCTGTGGGCGGGAAGGTACAATTCATCGATATGGATCATAAACCATCCGATACGTATCTCTGGCTTACAGGGGAGGCCGCCCGGATGTTGAAAGGAGAGAAACCATTAAGCTTCACCATGCCGGAAAGAAAATGAGCAGAAAAAAACAACATACCGCTGCGCCCAGCGCCGGCAGGACACGCCTGTTCAAATGGATCAGTATACTGGCGCCTTTTGTGTTATTGATCGTCATCGAGCTATGTCTTCGTCTGTTCGGGTATGGCAATGACCTGCGTCTTTTTATCGACGACCCGGCGAATAAGGAGTATCTTATATTGAATCCTGCCGCCTCGAAAAAATATTTTACCAATCAGGCGAATGCTACCACGGGAAATATCGAGCCTTTCAGGAAGGAGAAAGATACGGGGACGATGCGGATCTTCGTGTTGGGGGAGTCTACCACCATCGGATACCCGTATTTCCACAATGGAAGTTTCCACCGATGGCTGCAATACCGGTTGATGCACGACTATCCGGACAGGAATTTCGAGGTGATCAATATAGCGCTGACAGCTGTCAACTCTTATACGGTGCTGGGGTTTGCGCGTGAGGTGGTGGACTATCAGCCCGATGCGGTGCTGATCTATGCAGGGCATAACGAATATTATGGGGCGTTGGGGGTGGGTTCTACCGACAGGATCGGCGGGAATCGTCACATCGTAGATATCCTTCTGACATTGCGCAAGCTGCGGATCGTGCAATGGTTGACCAATACGTATGAGCATGTGGCGGCGTTGTTCCGTAGTCATAAGGCGGGCGGTCTCCGAACGCGGATGGAGGTGATGGTAGCCGATGAGCAGATCCCTTATGGGTCGACGCTGTATCAGCGTGGTATCGATCAGTTCAGGGATAATATGCAGGAGACGTTGCAATTGTTGGATAGGAGGCATATACCCGTCTTTGTAAGCAACCTGGTATCGAATGAGAAGGACCTGATGCCTTTTATCAGTATTCCGGCGGACAGTGTTCATTACCGGCATTTCTCGGGGAACTATTCGCAGGGCAAGGTGGCTTTTGAGGCGGGGAATTGGGTGGATGCCAGTCGATATTTCAGGGAAGCGGAGGCGGCGGACAGCATGTATGCGCAATGTAATTACTATTTAGGGCGTCTGTCTTTGCGACAGGGTGATCCGGGTCAGGCAAAGGCGTGGTTCTCGCGGGCGGAGGAGCTGGATGCGTTGCGGTTTAGGGCTCCTTCCCTGATAAATAATATAATCCCGGACCTGGCGGCGCGGTATAAGAGCGTGCATTTGGTGGATACGCGGAGTGCCTTCGAGGCGCGTTCGGAGTATGGCATTATCGGGAATGAGCTGTTGCTGGAGCATGTGCATCCCAACATACATGGATATGCGTTGTTGTCGGATGCGTTTTACAGGGCTATGAAGGCGGCGGGTATGTTTGCGGCGGGTGCGGCTTCCGGGGGCGGAGCTTCGGATGAGGGGGCTTCCGGCGGGTGGTCAGGTGGCCGGGATACTGCTGGTGAGATGGGGCTTGACCGGCTGCTGGCTACTATGCCTGTGTTGGAGATGGATTCGCTGGTGGGGGCGTATAAGATCGGCAGGCTGAAGGGGAGCTGGCCTTTTAAACAGGCGACTTCGGGGGGCGGAGGGGCTACTTCCGGGACGGGGACTTCTGCGGGGACGGGAACTTCCGCCAGGACTGGCGGTGCGACTACTCCTGGCGCTGACGCGCCGGATACTACTTCCCTGCAAGGCCGACTGGCTTATGGGATCGTGTTTGAAAATATGAAGTGGGAGGATGCCATGGATACCCTTTATAGCTACTATGCGGGTGTGAAAGATTGGGCGCATGCTGCCAAGGTGGTGGAGGCGCTGGTACTCGAGCATCCTACGGAGACCGACCTTTATGACAGGGCTGCCAATATCTATGGGCAGCTGGGTGACAATGAAAATGCCGTCTTTTACTTCCGGCGTTCTTTTATGATGGCGCCTTCCTTTGACAAGGCGCGTAGTGTTTTTGTGCTGTATCTGAAGATGGATCGCCCCACGGAGGCGCTGCCTTTCCTGGATTATGCGATAAGCCATAATACGGGTGGTCTGAACCTGGCGCCGGTGAAGGAGTATACACAAGAAATTATTCAATTGAAGCAGACTGCCCGCAAGGAAGGTGTGACAGCTGCGATGTTGAACAATATTGCGGCTGCCTATAGATCGATGGGTAATAAGGAGGGTGCTGCGCTCTATATCGACAGTGTTCTGAGGATAGATCCGGGTAATAAGGAGGCGTTGTCTGCGCGGGGGCGTTGATACTTGTTGGCCGGCGACCCGGGCCGGCTCTGGCAGCTTGGGGCGGGCGGGCTGACTTTGGGTGGGTCGGCTCACTTTTGACGGACCTGTCAATCCGCGGTGGGACAGCTCATCTGCGTATAATTCTTTCCAGGAGCTGCTCCAGCTCTTTTACTTTTTCGGGGTATCGGGCTGCCAGATTGTTTTTTTCTCCTATGTCGTCCTTTAAGTTGTAGAGCTGCGGGTAGGAGGCATTTCCCGTCTCTATTCCCACTGCTGTCATCAGGGCGGCTCCGGGATGGGGGCGGATGTATTTCCAGCTGCCTTCCACGATGGCTGTGGGGTCGGCCAAGCCTTGTTCCACGACAACATGACGTCCCGTGTCACTTTTTCCCAGGAAGGTTTGCAGGTGGTCTTCACTGTCGGGGGCTTCTCCGGCAGGGATC
>DASZWE010000175.1:0-6044 GCA_035546735.1 Puia sp. | reverse complement strand
TTCTCGACATACATATTGGTCGGACAACAGGCTTCGATATCCTGCGATGCTTCGAGTCACCTTCCTTCTCCATTATTTTCACTACAGCCTATGACAAATATGCCGTCGAAGCATTTCGCTTCAGCGCTATCGACTACCTTTTGAAACCCATCGATGCAGACCATCTGGCAGGATCCTTGGCGAGAATGGAAAAGAAGATGGCTGCGGGAGACATGTCCCGCAAACTGGATGTTCTCTCACATAATCTGCAAACGCTTCAGGGGCCATCGCGCCGCATTTGTATCCCTGTGCTCAACGGGCTGGAATTTATCCAGGTGGGAGATATCATTCGCTGTCAGGCAGACGTGAACTATACCACCTTATTTCTGAAAGACAGGAAAAAGCTCACAGTAGCAAAGACCCTGGGAGAGTTCGAGCATCTCCTTGAAAATTCCAACTTCTTCCGGGTCCATAACTCACATCTGGTCAACCTGGCTTATATAAAAAGCTATCAAAAAGGTAAAGGAGGACTATTGACCCTGTCAGACCTTTCCCAGGTGGAAGTTTCTACCCGAAGGAAAGAAGAGTTCCTGCAACGGCTGGCCTCGCTTTAATTACAGCCCAATAATTCGCAAAGCTTTGCCTGGAGATCGGGCCCGCGAAGATTCCTTCCGACAATTTTACCGTTGGGATCTATCAGAAAGTTCTGTGGGATACTTTGTATATGATATTTTAAGGCCGCCTCATTGTACCAGTATTTCAGATCGCTGACCTGCGTCCAGGCAAGACCATCGTCCTTGATAGCCTTAAGCCAGGGTTCCTTGGATTTGTCCAGCGAGACGCCCAGCACGGTGAAGTTCTTATTCTTGAACTTTCTATACGTGCTGACCACATTGGGATTTTCCATACGGCAGGGGCCGCACCAGCTGGCCCAGAAATCCAACAGCACATATTTACCCTTGAAAGAAGAAAGGCTTACCGCCCTTCCGGACGTGTCGGTTTGCGTAAAGTCCATGGCATCCGTCCCGATGGCCCCGATGCTTGCCTCATCCAGCTTGTTTTTCAGGTATTGCCCATAATACCCCTTTTGCACTTCCGGTGTAAGGGTATTATATCTCTTTAGCTGCCTTCCCACATCTTCGGACAGCTGATTCAGTACCACCATGATAAAAGGCGATACATAGGATGAACGCTTATCCGCAACAAACACATCCAGCTGGTTCATCGTCGAATCCGCTACCCGCTTGTATATCTTAAAAAGAGAATCCCTGACCTTTACGCCTTCGGGCGAGTTGGCCAGCTGCATGACACTGTTGATACGGGTAAAATAAGGATTGAATACTTTCTGGAATTCCACAAAATCATCATTGGAGGGCGAGCCCTTTGCCACCAGGCCTTTGAGATCTTCTTGTGACCCGCTGATGGAAATATTATCGTTGCCCATGAAAAGAGGGGCCTTCGTCTTGGCGTCCCCTAAGTTCAGCTCATAAAGGTTAGGCTCTGCAACATGCCCGCTCAACACAAAATGCCCGTCCCTGGCAGACGCCTTCGCCACCGTGTCGGTAGGATTGGATACATCCGTCAGGAATACCAGCGCGGTATCCGCCAGGCCCTTGATATTTCCCGTGATGGTGAACTGCGCGTCCTTTTTTTCCTGGCCGAAGGACAACAACGGCATCAAACCCAGCACCCAGCAGAATCGGTTCATATTTAATTATTTTTTATGTCTTGCTTTAAGCACGTCGGTGACGTCCTGCAAATTAAAGCCTTTTGCGTGCAAAAGGATCAAATAATGAAAAAGTAAGTCAGCCGCCTCGTTCAGGAATAGCTTTTCATCATGATCCTTCGACTCTATGACAAGTTCTATCGCTTCCTCCCCTACTTTTTGAGCTATCTTATTGATTCCCTTATGAAAAAGGCTTGCCACATACGATCCGGACGGATCGGCCTGCTCACGCCGCTGCTGGATGATCTCTTCCAGGCTGCTAAGAAAGTCTTCGTGATGGTTCTTTTCATCCCAGCAGGTGTCGGCTCCTGTATGACATACAGGCCCCAGGGGCTCCGCCTTGATCAGCAAGGTATCCCCGTCACAATCCAGCGCCATGCTCTTCAGAAGCAGATAATTACCGCTCTCCTCTCCCTTGGTCCACAGCCGCGCCTTGCTCCTGCTGAAAAAAGTGACCTTCCCTTCCTGCATCGTCTTATCCACGGCTTCCTGGTTCATAAATCCCAGCATCAGCACTTTCTGTGTGAATGCATCCTGTATGATGGCCGGTACCAGCCCATCGCTGTATTTCCCAAAATCGATGTTCTTCATAAGCTATATTCTTACTGCAATATGTTGATCCCGCAAATATCCTTTTAATTCCGGAATTGAAATTTCCTTAAAATGAAAGATGCTGGCAGCCAGCGCTGCATCCGCCTTGCCTTCCCCTAATATATCCACAAAATGCGGCATGGTGCCTCCGCCGCCCGAAGCGATAATGGGCACAGGCAGGGATTCCGCCAGCTGCCGGGTAATATCCATGGCAAACCCCTTTTTGGTGCCGTCGTGATTCATGGATGTCAGCAGTATCTCACCCGCCCCCAACCGTACGGCCTGACTTGCCCAGTCGGCGCAACGGGTGTCCGTCCTTACCCTGCCCCCGTTGAGATATACATACCATTCTCCATCTTCCTCCTGCCGCGTGTCGATGGCCAGCACCACACATTGACTACCGAATTCCTTTGCCAGCTCTGCTACCAGCTCCGGACGGCGGTAGGCGGATGTATTGACGGATATTTTGTCGGCTCCATTCTGCAGGAGCAGGCTCACATCCTCTACACTGCTGATGCCGCCACCCACGGTGAAGGGTATATTGATATGATGTGCGATACGATTGACCAGCTCACGCAGCGTCTTTCTTTTCTCGTTCGTCGCAGTGATATCCAGGAACACCAGCTCATCGGCGCCCTGCCGGGCATACAATGCGCCCAGTTCCACGGGATCGCCCGCATCACGGATATTTTCAAAATTCACCCCCTTGACAGTCCGGCCATCCTTGATATCCAGACAGGGTATAATTCTTTTCGTCAGCACGATCCTTTATTTTTTTGATGTTAACGCAACCTTGGTTAGCTCTGCTAATGTGATCCGTCCTTCATAAATGGCTTTCCCAATGATGACGCCTTTGCAGCCGATGTCATCCAGACGAAATACATCGTCCAGCCCGCTCACTCCCCCGCTGGCGATGAAATGCAGCTCCGGGAATTTCTGAACGATGTTCTTGTATAATTCCAGGGAAGGCCCCTGCAACAGCCCGTCTTTGCTGACATCCGTACAGAACAGCTGCCGGATGCCACGCTCCGTATATTCTTCAATAAAATCATAGATCCACTTATCCGTGGTCTCCAGCCATCCTCCTACCGCTATCTTCTCATTCTTCACGTCGGCTCCCAGCAGGAACTTGTCCGCACCATATTGCTGCAGCCAGCCGGCAAAGGTCTCCGGGTCCCTGACAGCCAGACTGCCAATGGTAGCCAGCGCCGCCCCCGAGTTGAATACGATGTCCACATCCTCCGCTTTCTTTATCCCGCCTCCAAAGTCGATGACCAGGCCTGTCTTCCCCGCCAGCGTCTCCAATACCTTCCAGTTCCTGACAGCGCCTGCCTTCGCTCCATCCAGATCCACCAGGTGCAGCCGGATAAGACCCGCATCTTCAAAGGCGCGCGCCACTTCCAAAGGATGCTCGTTGTATATCTTTTTCTGCGCATAGTCGCCTTGCGTGAGACGCACACACTTACCGTCTATGATATCTATTGCAGGTATGATCTCCATTCCCGGTGTTTAAATGTTCTCTAAAAAATTCTTTAATATACGCTCACCCACCGTCGCCGACTTCTCCGGATGGAACTGAACGCCATAAAAATTATCCCTGTGCAGACCCGAGCTATACTCCTGTCCATAACGGGTCGTAGCCATCGTATGGTTGCCCGGGCTGGCATAATACCCATGGACAAAATAACAAAAGCTGTTTTCCGGCAGTCCTTCCAGCAATGGGGTTTTCAGGTTATAAATATTATTCCATCCTATTTGCGGCACCTTCAGCTTTTCTCCATTTTCCCCCTGACCTGAGAACTTCCTGACCTTCTCCTCGAATATACCCAGGCATACCGTGTCATTCTCTTCGCTGTGGCTGCACATGAGCTGCATACCCAGACAGATCCCCAATACCGGTTGCTTCAATTCCCTCAGCAGCGCATCCAGCCCTCTGCCCTTTAAATACTCCATGGCAGTGCTGGCCTCTCCCACTCCGGGAAAGATCACCTTATCCGCCTGGCGTATCTGCCCGGGGTCATCTGTCACGACAGCCTGCTGACCGATGCGTTCCAACGCATACAGGACGGACTGGATATTACCCGCATTGTATTTGACAATAACAGTACTCATACTTACGCTCCCTGGGTTTCTTTCCCCAGAATAGGTTTTAAAAATGCCGCCGTGGCAGCGTTGATATCTTTTGCATGCTCCAATGCTTTTATGTACGCAGTTCCGATGATGGCGCCATTGGTATAGCGGCATGTCGTTTCGAACGTCGACTTGTCCTTTATTCCAAATCCTACCAGCACCGGGTTCCGCAATTGCATGTCATGCAGCTTCTCGAAATAGGCCTGCTGTCCCCCCATGTCCTTGTCCTTACCTGTAGTGGAGGAGGAAGAGACGGCATACAAAAAACCCGAGCTCAGCGAATCCACCTTGGCGATGCGCTCCGGCGAAGTCTCGGGTGTAACGAGGAAAACAAAATCCAGCCCATGCTTTCGTATGATGGGGCCATATTCCGTCTCGAACTCATATATCGGCAGGTCGGGCAGGATCAACCCATCTACACCTGCCGCGGCAGCGGCAGCGCAAAATCTTTCGAACCCGTATTGCAGCACAGGGTTCATATAGCCCATCAAAAGCACTGGCAGCCGGATGGTCTTGCGAAGGTCCTTTAACTGCTCGAAGAGAATGGCAATGGTCATTCCATTTTCCAATGCCTTCATGCTGCTGGCCTGTATGACGGGACCATCAGCCAAAGGGTCGCTGTAGGGCATACCCAGCTCGATCATGTCCGCCCCATTGTCCTGGAGCGCCTTCATCACCTCCAAAGTGCTGTTCAGCTGCGGATACCCTGCCGTACAATAGACATTCAATACCCGCCGATTCTTTCTTCTGAATAGATCCGTTATTCTGCTCATAAATTAGTTCTTTGAGGACTACTGGCCGCCCTCCATGGCCCGCATATAAGTTGCCATATCTTTATCGCCCCTCCCGCTGAGACAGAGGACTACCGTATCCTTTTCATTTAATTGCAATTGGTCGAGCCCCGCCAGCGCATGCGCCGACTCCAGCGCGGGTATGATCCCTTCCAGCCGGGTGAGCTCGAATGCCGCCTTCAACGACTCATCGTCCGTCGCGCTGAGAAAGGTTGCCCGGCCGCTGTCGAACAAATGCGCATGCAACGGTCCGATACCGGGATAATCCAGCCCCGCGGAAATACTGTGCGGCTCTACCACCTGCCCGTCTTCCGTCTGCATGACCAGGCTCTTGCTCCCATGCAGAACACCCGGCTTGCCCAGTTGCGTAGTGGCGGCGCTAAGTCCGCTGTGCACCCCATGCCCCGCCGCCTCCACGGCTATCAGCTCCACGCTGAGCTCATCCAGGAAATGATAAAAAGCGCCGGCCGCATTGCTTCCCCCACCCACACAGGCTATCACATGCGTAGGCAGCTCGCTCCCCGTTTTCTCCTTCAGCTGCGCCCGGATCTCCTCGCTGATCACACTTTGGAAACGGGCAACCATGTCGGGATAAGGGTGCGGCCCTACCACGCTGCCGATGATATAATGCGTATCTGTCGGGTTGTTGATCCAATCCCGGATAGCTTCGTTGGTCGCATCCTTCAGGGTCTGACTACCGCTGACAGCAGGCACTACCTTGGCGCCCAGCATCTTCATACGGGCTACATTGGGCGCCTGCCGCTCGATGTCCTTCGACCCCATATAAACAATGCACTCCATCCCTTTCAGCGCGCATACGGTGGCTG
>DASZWE010000174.1:0-30761 GCA_035546735.1 Puia sp. | reverse complement strand
GCCGAAGAAGCTGTCCGCCAGGTGCAGACAGGGGACAGGGTCTTTATACATGGCAGTGCGGCTACGCCTGTCTGTCTCGTAAAGGCTCTTCAGGCCAGGCATCATGAGATCCATCATGTGGAGCTTGTCAGCATTACCACCCTGGGTGAACTGGATTTCGACAATCCATTGTACCGGGACAGCTTTTTTTATAATTCCCTCTTTGTATCGGCCTGTACCCGCAATGTGGTCAACAGCCTGGAAGGAGATTATGTACCCATATTCCTGAGCCAGATCCCACAGTTGTTCCAGCAGAATATCCTGCCTATAGATGTGGCCCTGATACAGGTGTCGCCGCCCGACGAGCATGGGTATTGTTCGCTGGGCACTTCCGTCGACATTGCCCGTGCCGCTGTGGACGTGGCCAGACATGTGATCGCGCAGGTGAATCCTCGCATGCCGCGCACGCATGGGGACGGCTTCCTTCATATCCGGGACATCGATGCATTGGTATGGCATGAGGCCGAGCTGCCCGAGACCGACTATTCGGGCAAGTCGAATATTATCGTGGAGAGGATAGGGGAGCACATCGCCTCCATGATCGAGAACGGGGCCACGTTGCAGCTGGGCATAGGGAATATCCCCGACCAGGTGTTGAAGAATCTTACGGGCCACAAGGACCTGGGCCTTCACACGGAAATGATGTCCGATGGCGTGATCCCGCTGATCGAGTCCGGCGTGATCAACAACAGGCGGAAAAGACTGAACCAGGGGCACACCGTCACGAGCTTTATCAATGGTACGCGCAAACTTTTTGACTTTGTGGATGACAACCCGGAGATCCGGGTGATGGACATCGGCTATGTGAATGATACGAGCATCATCCGGCAGAACCCAAAAGCAACGGCTATCAACAGCGCCATCGAGATCGACCTGACGGGCCAGGTATGTGCCGACTCCATGGGAACCTATCAGTATTCGGGCATCGGCGGCCAGATGGATTTTATCCGGGGTGCTTCCCTTTCCGAACATGGACTGCCTATTATTGCGCTGCCTTCCGTGACCTCCACGGGGGTATCCCGGATCGTACCTTATTTAAAGGAAGGCGCGGGGGTAGTGACTACCCGGGGGCATGTGCATTGGATTGTGACCGAATATGGAAAAGTAGACCTGTTCGGCAAGAATATGAAGCAGCGGGCGCATGCGCTGATACAAATTGCGCATCCCGCGCACCGGGAGTGGCTGGAAAAAGCCTTTTATCAAAGATATAACCATAAACAAGTAGCCTTAAATCATTAAACATGTTACCCAAGACAATGAAGGCGGCGGTAGTCCATGCATTCGGGCAGCCGCTGCAGATAGAAGAGCTTCCGGTCAGGGAGCCGCGGACACACCAGATACTCGTAAAGGTCATTGCCAGTGGTGTCTGTCATACAGACCTGCATGCCGCCAGCGGCGACTGGCCGGTGAAACCCAAACTGCCATTGGTGCCGGGCCACGAGGCTATCGGATATGTAGCAGCCGTAGGTCCCGAGGTGACCAATGTAAAGGAAGGAGATGTCGTGGGTGTGCCCTGGCTTTACAGCGCCTGCGGGTGCTGCGAATACTGTATGACAGGCTGGGAGACGCTCTGCGAGCAGCAGCAAAATGGAGGGTATAGCGTCGACGGGGGCTATGCCGAGTATGTGATCGCGGATGCACGTTATGTCGGCAGGTTCCCCTTTGGGATCAATTTTATCGAAATGGCGCCCATCATCTGCGCCGGGGTGACGGTATACAAGGGATTGAAGGAGACGGAAGCCAGGCCCGGACAATGGGTGGCCATCTCCGGCATCGGCGGCCTGGGTCACCTGGCCGTCCAATATGCAAAGGCCATGGGATTTCGGGTAGCGGCCATCGACATCGACGATGAAAAGCTCCAGCTGGCCAGGGAACTGGGAGCGAGCCTTACGGTAAATGCTATGCAGCAGGACCCGGGGACCTACCTGAAAAAAGAAACGGGTGGGATGCACGGGGTGCTCGTCACGGCTGTGTCGCCGACTGCTTTCAGACAAGGGTTGTCTGCCTTGCGGAGAAAGGGGACATTGTCATTAAATGGGTTGCCTCCCGGCAGCTTTGATCTGCCAATTTTCGAGACCGTGCTGAATCGATGGACGGTAAGAGGCTCCATCGTGGGCACCCGGCAGGACTTGCAGGAGGCCATCGATTTTGCCGTTCAGGGGAAAGTAAAGGCGACGGTGCATGTATCCTGCCTGGAAGCCATCAATGGAATCTTCGATGAGATGAAAAGAGGTGATATCCAGGGCAGGATGGTTATGAAGATTGCAGACCCCTGAAAAAGGGCATGACGAAGATCATGTGGTCTGCGTACATAGATCAGGTTTCCGCTCACATTATGAAATAACTTTGGTATGGGAACATATATAATGAATTCAAATTTAGCCAGGCAACGTCTTATAAAGAAGGTACAAGAAGAGTTTACAAAAACCTATCCTTTCCTGAAGATAGACTTTTCAAAGGGGAAGGACCAGGGACGGACCACCCGGACCGGAGCTTCTCCCGATATGCTTCCATCTTCAGCGGGCGAGGACGAAGCAGCGTGTGATGCCGCGCAAAACCTGCTCTGGCAGGAACTAGGCATATGTGATGATATGAAGATCAATGAAGTAGAAGTGCTGCTTCAATATCACTTCGGCGTGCCCGCACAAGTGCTGCGCAAGAGCGGTAATCTATGGATGGAAACAAGGATGACGCAGCACTGGACGCTCCGGCAGCAGAACGAACACGGATATGAGATCGACAAGGATTTTCGTTAAAGCCTTTTCAGGATGGAGATTTAACCCTTTCAATATAGCAGGTTGTTCAGACGGCCAAGGTCGCTAATACGGATCTTGCCGTCTTTTATTTCTATCAGCTTTTCAGACTTGAAGTCGCTGAGCGTGCGTATGAGCGACTCCGTGGCGGTGCCTACATATTGCGCGATGTCTTCCCGCGAGATATCCAGCATCGGGGTGGTCTTGACACTGCCGTCTCCCCCCTTGCTGAATTTATTATGGATATCCACCAGCGCCCTGGCTACTCTTTTACGCAGCGAGCCATAGGCCAGGCTCAGCAGTCTTTCTTCCTTATCCTGGACATTCTGGGCGATCAGACGGATGAATTTGGTAGCAATGGACAGGTCATTGTATACCCCGTCGAGGAATTCGTCCCTTGGTATCATCACTATTTCGGCATCTTCCAGGACGATTGCCGTATCTTCATAATTCTTGCTTTCCAGCAGCGGCAGATACCCGATGAAGTCGCCACCGGCGTAAAAGTTCGTGATATATTCTTTTCCGTCCTCGTTGACCCGGTAGGCCTTGATCTTTCCCTTTTTCAGGTAGTACAGGGCTTTGGGCCGGCGTCCTTCCTGGTATAAGGTGGCTTTTTTGGGTAAGTCTTCCGCTTCATACGTTTCCATCTGCATGTGCAGGAATCCGGAGGTATTGAGGTCCTTTATCAAATCGCTGACCCCTTTTTCATCCGGCGCATATTTGGTCTGCAGGACGTCGTATTTGCGGAGCCGCACCTCGATGGCGTTCAGCAACTCGATATCGTCGAAGGGCTTGGTGATATAGTCATCGGCCCCCATTTCCATACCTTTTCGAAAGTCACCCCTTTCCGTCCTGGCGGTTAGGAAGATAAAGGGGATATTCTCCGTGGCGGGGTTCTTACGGAGCAGATGAAGGACGCCATATCCGTCAAGTTCAGGCATCATGATATCGCAAATCACCAGATCGGGGGTATGTTTGATGGCGGCTTCCACTCCTCTTTTGCCATTTTCGGCTGTAAAGGTTTCATAGCCTGCCAGGGACAAGATTTCGGCGATGTTCTCACGGATATCATCGTGGTCGTCGATAACGAGCAGTTTGCGCATAGTGCCTGATTTTGGATGGGAAGATACTAAAAGTTAAAAAGTCCCGCAAAATAGGCATTCCCTGTCATCGGCATTTCTGACAAGGATCAGGTATCTGGTTGATATCCGTCATATTGGGCCCCTACTGGACATGGTACCTTGCTCCCATATGGCAACGACCACCGATAAAAAGACCACCTGTGATCATTGCGGCGACCCCTGTACCATCCACCCTATCAAATGGGGGGAAAAAGTATTTTGCTGTGAAGGCTGCAGGACCGTTTACCAGCTCCTGGATCGCAGCGGGCTTTGTGATTATTACCGGCTCAATGAAAAACCAGGTTTGTCGCATGCGCATTCTTCCCGCCATGAAAAGTTTGCATTTTTGGACGATGTAAAAATGGCCGCACCTTTCATTCTTTTTCAGGATGCGCAGGAGACGCATGCCCGCTGGTATCTGCCCCAGATGCACTGCAGCTCCTGTCTTTATCTGCTGGAGAATCTTCATCGACTGGACCCGGGCGTGATCGCCTCGCGGGTGGATTTTGCCGCCAAAGAGGTGACTGTTCTTTTTGACCATTCCCGTATCCGCATCCGGCAGGTCGCGGAATTGCTGACGGCGGCCGGTTATGAGCCTTATGTCAGTCTCCGTGACCTGGGAGGAACGAAGCCGGTGGGCACCAGGGACAATATTTATCGTCTGGGAGTGGCGGGTTTTTGTTTTGCCAATATCATGCTCCTGAGCTTTCCCGAGTATTTTGGTCTGGGGACATCGGAGGAGGCGTTGAGAGGGGTCTTTCGGGGGCTGAACCTGGCGTTGAGCCTGCCCGTTTTTTTTTACAGCGCCCAACCATTTTACCGGAATGCCTGGAGCGGTCTGCGGACCAGGTTCCTGAATATCGATGCGCCCATCGTGCTGGCGATCCTCGTGACGTTTGCCCGCAGCATGTATGAGGTGCTGTCGGGAACAGGCCCGGGCTACTTTGACAGCATGACGGGTATCGTCTTTTTTATGCTGGCAGGCCGGATGTTGCAGGACAGGACCCACCGGCGGCTGTCTTTTGAAAGGGACTACAGATCCTATTTTCCCATTGCCGTGTCTGTCCTGACAGAAGGAAAGGAAACCCCGCGGTCCTTGCCGGAGATACAGTGTGGTGACACCCTGTTGATCCACCATGGCGAGCTGATCCCTGCCGACGGGATCCTTACAAGGGGGCAGGCGCTCATCGACTATAGCTTTGTCACGGGTGAATCCCTTCCCATTCCAAAGGAAATGGGGGAGCTGGTATATGCCGGCGGCAAACAGACGGGAGCGGCCATCGAAGTCCTGGTGGTAAAGGAAGTAGCGCAGAGCTATCTGACGCAATTATGGAACAGGCAGGAGAACAAGAAAGAAGAATATTCCTTTATACACGTGCTGAGCAGACAGTTCACTTATATCGTATTGGCGGTAGCTGTCTGTGCCGCCGTATACTGGTGGGCCTATGAACCTGCGCGTATAGTTAATGCCGTGACAGCGGTATTGATCGTGGCCTGTCCCTGTGCGCTGTTACTATCGAGCACCTTCACCAATGGGAATATACTGCGGATATTGGGTAATAATGGGCTGTACCTGCGCAACGCGCGGGTCATCGAAGCTATTTCTACTACTACACATATCGTATTCGACAAGACAGGCACATTGACCCTGCCGGGCGACCATGTATTGACCTATAAGGGCCGGCCGCTGGAACCAGCGGAGCAGCGAGCCATCGCCATCCTGGCCGCGCAATCCACCCATCCCTTGAGCAAGGCGCTGGCGCATCACCTTGAAATGGCGGAACCTTGCCGTGTGCTGGGGTTTAAAGAGATCCCCGGTAAAGGTGCGGAAGGCTGGGTGGACGGAACTCATGTCATGATCGGATCCAGGAGGTTTGTGACGGGATCCAGGGCCATCACGACGGATACCCGTGTCTATGTCCGGGTGAACGGGGAATACCCGGGATATTTTTGTTGTTCGAGCCACTATCGGGAAGGGATTGCCCGTTGGATGCATGTCCTGCGCGGGCGGTATTCCTTATCGCTGCTCAGTGGCGACAACGACCGGGAGCGATCCCGCCTGGAAGGCTGGATGGGAAAAGGCTCCCGTATCCTTTTTAATCAGTCGCCGGAAAACAAAGAAATGTATATACGCCACCTGCAGCGCCTGGGCGAAAGGGTGATGATGGTGGGTGATGGACTTAACGATGCCGGAGCGTTACGGCAGAGTGACATAGGGATTGCCGTAGCCGATAGCGGGAACAGCTTTACGCCTGCCAGTCATGCTATCCTGGATGCCACGCAGATACGTCATCTGCCCGTGTTCATGCGCTATTGCCGGATGGCGGGGAGGATCATCATCGCCAGCTTTATTCTTTCCATCGTCTATAATATTATCGGTCTGTCGTTTGCCGTACGGGGTGATCTTTCCCCGCTC
Organism: Puia sp.; assembly: GCA_035546735.1. Taxonomy (GTDB): domain Bacteria; phylum Bacteroidota; class Bacteroidia; order Chitinophagales; family Chitinophagaceae; genus Puia. Next base: position 24,432 of record DASZWE010000174.1, on the reverse strand, counting down.
GTCGCCGCCATACTCATGCCGGCCAGCTCGCTCAGCATATTACTTCTCACGTATGGATCTGCCACCTGGGCAGCCAGGCGGCTGGGTCTTAAACTCTCAACGGCGGATGAGAAAGATCATGTCGGAGATTAACGCTGGTCATGCCTAAAGCTCCCGCACGGAAATATTTTTACAACATTAAAAGAGCCCCTGATTATGAGTGCCATCATCCTGCTTCTTGGCGCAAGCCTTTCCGTAGCCGCCCTTTTTCTGGGCGCGTTTATCTGGAGCGTAAGGCATCACCAGTTCGACGACGGATTCTCCCCTCCGCGCCGCATATTGTTCGACGACCATCAACCTGTTTCATCAGATACACCCCTGAACGGGCCCCAGGCCCGTGTCCGAAGGACAGACATTAACGATACTTTAAATCAAAACTGAGTACATGCAAATTGAAAAATTCTATTACGACAACAGGACCGTCAAATGGTTTGGCTATGCTGTTATGTTCTGGGGCGTCGTCGGTATGCTGGCAGGGCTATGGGCCGCTGTTTCCATGTATTATCCCGCCATGAACCTGGGCATTCCCGCCACTACGTTTGGGCGCATGCGTCCGGTGCACACCAATGCCGTCATTTTCGCCTTTGTAGGCAATGGTATCTTCATGGGAGTATATTATTCCCTGCAACGTTTATGTAAGGCCCGGATGTTCAGCGATACCTTGAGCCGGATACATTTTTGGGGCTGGCAGCTTATCATCGTGGCAGGCGCCATCACTCTCTGGGCCGGCAAGACCACCGGGAAAGAATATGCGGAGCTGGAATGGCCGCTGGATATTGCCATTGCCGTGATATGGATCGTTTTTGGGATCAATATGTTCGGGACCATCATCAAGAGACGAGAGAGCCATCTGTATGTAGCCATCTGGTTCTATATCGCCACCTGGGTGACGGTGGCCATGCTGCATATAGTCAATTCCGTCGAATTGCCTGTATCCATGTGGAAGAGCTATCCCGTGTATGCGGGCGTGCAGGATGCGCTGGTGCAATGGTGGTATGGACATAATGCCGTGGCATTTTTCCTGACAACCCCTTACCTGGGGCTGATGTATTATTTTCTGCCGAAAGCGGCCGATCGGCCCATATACTCTTACCGGCTGTCCATCATACATTTTTGGGCATTGATATTTATCTATATCTGGGCAGGTCCGCACCATCTCTTGTATACCGCGCTGCCCGACTGGGCGCAGTCCCTTGGGGTGGTCTTCTCCGTGATGCTGATCGCACCCAGCTGGGGTGGCATGCTCAACGGACTTTTCACCCTGCGTGGCGCCTGGGATAAGGTAAAGGAAGAGCCGGTGCTAAAGTTCCTGGTGGTAGCCATAACCTGTTATGGGATGGCCACTTTCGAAGGTCCCATGCTCAGCCTGAAAAATGTAAATGCCATCTCGCATTTCACGGACTGGACCATTGCCCACGTCCATATCGGCGCACTGGGCTGGAACGGGTTCCTCACTTTCGGCGTCCTGTACTGGCTGGTGCCCCGGATGTGGAATACCCCGCTGTATTCCAAAAAACTGGCAGGTACGCACTTTTGGGTCGGCACACTCGGCATCGTCTTGTATGCAGTGCCTCTCTACTGGGCGGGTTTTACCCAAAGCATGATGTGGAAGTCCTTTACGCCGGAAGGCCAGCTTCGTTTCCAGTTCCTGGAAACGGTAACCCATATCATACCCATGTATGTCACCCGAAGCATTGGAGGTGCCCTGTATATCAGCGGTGCACTGATCATGGTATACAACCTCTTTAAGACCATACGGAAAGGAAGCTTTGTCGCTAACGAAGCGGTGGAAGCGGCTCCATTGCCTGCGAAGATAGCTACGCATGGCCGTACCTACTGGCATCGCTGGATCGAGCGGCGGCCCATGCAAATGCTGGTGTTCAGCCTGATCGTCGTGGCCATCGGAGGAATGATCGAGCTGATCCCCACCTTCCTGGTCAGGTCGAACATACCGACCATTACCAGCGTGAAGCCGTATACGCCATTGGAGCTGCAGGGAAGGGACATCTATATCCGCGAAGGCTGTTATTTATGCCATTCGCAGATGGTGCGGCCTTTTAGAGATGAGGTGGCGCGTTATGGCGAGTATTCCAAGGCGGGCGAGTTCGTATATGACCATCCTTTTCAATGGGGCTCTAAAAGAACGGGTCCGGACCTGGCGAGGGTAGGAGGGAAGTATCCCGACAGCTGGCACTTCAATCATATGATGGACCCTTCTTCCATGTCGCCTGGAAGCATCATGCCTTCTTACGGCTGGCTATTTGACAACGAGCTCGATACCAGCAGGACAGAGAAAATGGTCCGGGCCATGCAAAAACTTGGCGTTCCTTATCCGGATGGATATGCGATGGAGCAGGCCAATAAGGACCTGGCAGCCCAGGAGAAAAACATCCATGCATCGCTGCAGTCGGATAAGATACACGCAGGCAGCAATAAGGAGATCGTGGCGCTGATCGCATATCTGCAACGGCTGGGGAAGGACATCAAATCCGCGCCAAAGGAACAGACGGCAATGAAGGACGCCGATGGAAGGGACGTCATGGGTAATTGATAAATAAAACCCCTTAAAGTATATGAAATTTATTCACTACATAGAAAAGATCAGCGGCGTCAGTATTTATGGGCTGTCATCCCTGCTTATATTCGGGTCTTTCTTTTTGGTCATGCTTATCTGGGCTATCCGGGCGGACAAGGGTATGATGGAAGAGCTCCGCAACCTGCCACTGGAAAAGATAAAAAGCGCCGGTAAAATACCCGTTATTCTCATCGGCCTGCTCCTTATAGGCGGCGGCGCCTTTGCCGCAGGACCTCCTGAGCCCAGCTCCATCGACAATCCATTTGTGGTAGTATCCATTATTATCATCATTATCCTGGCGCTGGCCATCGTATTGTTAGCGAATGTGCTGCTGGGCGCGGCGCAGATACCGGTGAAGAAAAAAGACGTGCAGGCAGGTATCCTGGCGGGCGCAGCCGTCAATGGGGTGTCCGACACGGCGTTTTACTTTATTTCGGGTGTGATCATGCTGGAAGTGCTTATCCTGCTGGCGCTGCTATACAATGTCCGGCTGGTGCTGTCGATCCATAAGAAGGCAAAGGCCGAGGCTGCGGGAGAGACCGTCGCAAAACTTAGCAAACCCCGCGTATCCTGGTGGACAAAAGCCAACAGGTTCAAGCCCATCGAGGAGGAAGCCGATCTCGACCTGGGACATGATTACGATGGCATTCGCGAGCTGGATAACAAGCTGCCGCCCTGGTGGCTGTATGGATTTTATGGCACGATCCTTTTCGCCTGTGTCTATCTGTGGAGGTTTCATGTCAGTCATACGGCTCCGCTCAGTGGAGAAGAGTATGCCATATCCGTGCAGAAAGCCGAGATCGCCAAGGCGGAATACCTGAAGAAGGCGGCCAGCCTGGTGGATGAGACCACGGTGAAGCAGTTGACGGGCGCGGATGAGCTGGCTGCGGGGCAAAAGATATTTGAAACCACCTGCTTTGCCTGTCATGGCAAGGCGGGAGAGGGCGGAGTTGGCCCTAACCTGACGGATGAATATTGGCTGCATGGGGGCAGCATACAGGATGTTTTCAAAACTATCAAATACGGCTGGCCCGACAAGGGAATGAAAAGCTGGAAGGACGATTTCTCTCCCTCTCAGATCGCTCAGCTGGCCAGCTATGTAAGATCATTACAAGGAACACATCCGGCGAATGCAAAACCGCCGCAGGGAACTCTATATAAATAATTGACCATGGAAACTTCCACCGACCAGTCCTTTCGGGATCATTTGGCCACCGTCGATGCAAAGGGGCATCGGAAATGGATATATGCTCAAAAGCCCCGTGGGAAATGGTACAATACCAGGACCTATATCAGTTGGGGATTCTTTGCGCTATTCTTTACGCTTCCCTTTATTTATATCAACGGTCAGCCGCTATTCCTTTTCAACATCCCCGCCGCCCGGTTCATACTATTCGGGAAGGTATTCTGGCCCCAGGATTTTTTCATCTTTGGATTGACGATGGTGACCTTTATCATATTCATCATTCTCTTTACGGCGGCATTTGGCCGATTGTTTTGCGGGTGGGTATGCCCCCAGACGATTTTTATGGAAATGCTGTTCCGGAAGGTGGAATATCTCATCGAGGGCGACGCGTCCCGGCAGAAGCTGTTGAACAATGCGCCCTGGACGACCCGCAAGGTCCTCAAGAAGACCCGGAAACACATAGCATTCTACCTTTTAGCTTTTATCATAGCCAATACCTTTTTGGCGTATATCATCGGGGTGAGGGAATTATGGAAGATAATAACCGAGCCAGTGACGGAACATATTGCGGGCTTGTTGTCGCTGCTGGTATTTTCTTCCGTCTTCTATGGCGTATACGCTTTTTTCCGGGAGCAGGTCTGCACAGTAGTATGTCCGTATGGGAGATTGCAAAGCGTGCTGCTGGACAGGAATTCGATGATCGTGGCCTATGATTACAAACGGGGAGAGCCACGCGCCAAATTCAGAAAGGATGCTTCAGCCGTTACAGGGGATTGTATCGACTGCATGCAGTGCGTAAAGGTATGCCCAACGGGTATCGACATTCGCAATGGGCTGCAGATGGAGTGTGTAGGTTGTACGGCCTGTATCGATGCGTGTAACCATATGATGGAAAAAGTCGGCCGTCCGATGGATCTGATACGGTATGCTTCCGAGAATGGCATCATGGAAAAGGAGCCGTTGCGGTATACCCTGCGGATGAAGCTGTACACCGGACTGCTGAGCATACTGGTGGTGATCCTTTCCGCCCTGCTATTGAGCCGTAAGGATGTAGATGCGACCATTATGCGGGCGCCAGGCATGCTTTTCCAGGAGAAGGGGACGGACAGTATCTCCAACCTGTATAATATCAAGGTCGCCAACAAGACCATGCGGCAGGTGCCCTTGCAGCTGCGTCTGGAGAATCTGTCGGGAAAAGTAGACATTGTCGGTGGAAAAGTAATTCCTGTGAAGCAGGACGAAGAGGGCGCCGGTACCTTTTTTATCATCCTACCCCGCGGCGAGGTGCGGGCGAGAAAGACGGTCCTGCATATAGGGTTGTATGAAGGGAAAAAGAAGATCGACGAGATAAACACAAATTTCCTGGGCCCCGTACCGGACCAGGGTGAATAATTAAAATACAAGCATTATGCGACTCAATTGGGGAAATAAGCTGATCCTGGTATTCCTCGTATTCGGGGGAATGATCTCCTTTATGGTCTTTCGTTGTATGCAGACGCCCGTGGACCTGGTAGCTGCGGAATATTATAAGGATGAGCTCGGCTATCAGCAGGTGATCGATGCCCGGCAGCGGGCCCAAGGGCTTTCGGGGAAGGTCGACCTCCGGCAGGAGGCCGCCGGCCTGACATTGCATATGCCCAAGGAAATGGAGCATACGCAGCTGACGGGCAGCATTCAATTGTATTGCGCTTCCGATGCGGGCAAGGACAGGCGTTTTGTCCTGCAGGTAGATGATACGGGCAGGCAATTCATCGGCATGGACCAGGTCCGGCCGGGGAGCTATACTGTCCGTGTACAGTGGCGGGGCAGGGGTGAACAGTATTATGTCGAAGAGTCCTTAACCATCCGGTGACCATTCAAAATCAGAGGGAATATGTGGCCTTTATTTACTACGGCTGTTTTCCTGGGATTGGTGAGCAGCTTTCATTGCGTAGGCATGTGCGGACCCCTGGCCCTATCGCTGCCCTTATCATCGCTGCCGGCGGGAAGGAGGATCCCGGCCCTGATGATGTATCACGCAGGCAGACTGTCCGTGTATGGCGCACTCGGAGCCATTTTTGGTGTGCTGGGAAGACATATTTATCTGGCAGGCTTCCAGCAGCTATTTTCTATAGTGCTCGGAGCGGCGATCCTCGCGTTGGCTGTGCTGAGGGCCTGGCCATTTAACGGCGGACGACCGGCACTGGACGGTATGATCCGGCAACCGCTGAACAAGCTGATCTTCCGGCTGTGGCAGTCGAAGGACCGGCCCCGCTATTTAATCCTGGGGATGGCCAATGGGCTATTGCCCTGTGGGATGGTGTACCTGGCGGTCGCGGGAGCGTTGAGCTTTTCGCGGGTATGGGAGAGCGTTATCTTTATGATCGTTTTTGGGACGGGTACCCTGCCTGCCCTATTGCTTCTTAGCGGTTCCAGCCGTCTGGCGGGAGCCCGTACCAGGGCTTTTATCCGCAAGGCCACGCCGGGCCTCGCGGCCTTGATGGGAGCGCTGCTTATCTTACGCGGGCTCGACCTGGGCATCCCTTTTATCAGTCCGGTACTGACACATGCCCCGGGCGCATCTGTTTCCTGTCATTGACCGTTGTTATTGGACAAGGCTCCCATAGGGACTTCTATCGTTATGGTAGTGCCCTTATCCAATATGCTTTCCAGCCGCATGGATCCCCCCAACAATTCCACATAGCGTTTGACGATGTGTAAACCCAGCCCCGTACCTTCGATATTAACGGCATTGGCGCCTCTGAAAAAGCTGCTGAAGAGATGCTGCTGGTCTTCGTCCGAAATGCCGATGCCTTCGTCCCGGACGGAGATCGTCATGGCTTCCGGGGAATATCGTACCGTCAGCCAGATGCCGGATCCTTCCGGCGAGAATTTCGAAGCATTGCTGAGAAGGTTGACAAGAATATTCCGTAACAGGCGTTTGTCGCTGATAAAGTCACGCTGCCCATCGCAATCGCAGTAAATGAGTTGCCCCGGCCGGATCAGTGGTTTCATTTCTTCCACCACCTCGTCCAGGATCTCCTTGACGGGGAATGCGGCCATCTCGGCCTGTATACGGCCTTCCTCCAGCCGCCCCAGCGAAAGGAAATCTCCCAACAGCTCGTTCAGATGTTTGACAGAATCCTTTATCCGCCGGATATGCTTGTCCCGTTTGTCCTGGTCTTCCGTGAGCGTGTACCGGGAGAGAAGAGCGGCGGAAGAAAGCACGGTGCTCAGGGGCGTCCTGAACTCATGGGAGGCCATCGAGACAAAACGGGATTTTATCTCATTCAGCTCTTTTTCCTTGTTCAGGGCATCGTTCAATTCCTGCTGAGACCGTTCCAGTTCCTGCAGCGCCTCCCTTAATATCAGTGTTCGTTGTTCTACTTTCGACTCCAGGTCCGTATTGAGCCGGCTGATGTCCTTGGTGATCTTTTCCAATTCCGTCTTGCGATCCAGGAGGTCCTTCTCGGCCTGCTTGCGTTGGGTAATATCGACGAGAAAGGCAATGACGAAGAAGGCGTTTTTCTGGCGGTAGAAGCTAAGACTTACTTCCACAGGGAATTCCCTGCCGTCCTTTTTGAGAGCAAAGAGGTCCCTGCCATGGCCCATGGTCCTGTTGGACGGATGCTGGTAGAAGCCTTCCCGGTATTTCATATGATGCGTATGGAACCTTCCGGGGATCAGCATTTCGATGGACTTTCCCAGGAGCTCTTCCCTATCGTATTCGAAGAGGCTCGTGGCGGCGGGGTTAAGGAGGATGATCTTTCCTTTGTCATCCGTGAGAATAATGCCTTCCGTAGCATGCTCAAAAAGGGCGTTCACCTGCATTTGCTCCGCCTCTATGTTCCGGTACAGCTTTTTAACATACATGACAAAGATCACTGTCATGATCACGATGATCAGGGAATAAGCGTGTTGGATAATGACCTGTTGGCGTTGCATGTTCTCATGTTCATAAAAGGAGGATAGGATGATCAGCGCTGCGCTGATGACTCCAAAAACCAGTGTATACCTGTCATTCTTCAGAAAGATCGTCAGGAGTATGGCGGTGATGAGGCCTCCGTCAAAGATGCTGAAACTGGGGTTGATGTATTGCAGCACCGCCGCGCTAAGGGTCACGATGATGCAGAAAATAAGTACGTTGAATGATTTTTCCTTGAACATAGACGCCTGTTTGAAAAGCAATGCCGGGTAAATATACCGTAAATAAAAGATTTTTCCCTGGCCTCGCGGTATGACGATAATCATTGGCGGCGTTGATCATACTCATCGCCTTTTTTCGCTATATGCATGTACTTTATAAAAAAAACTATATGGAAAAGATACTATTGGCGATGGACGCCCTACATATAAATACCGAGGCTATTGAATTCTCATGCTACCTGGCCCGCCTGACGGACAGCCGGCTGACGGGAGTGTTCCTGGAGGATGTATTGTCGGAGCCGGCATTTGGCGCCTTCCAGCAGGTGGCACAGATGCAGGGCGGTGGCGTCACGGATAGCCAGGCTGCCTCCACCAAGGTCGGGATCACGGAAGCCAATATCCAGCTGTTCCGGAAGGCTTGTGAGGCCAGAGGGGTGGTTCCCAATATACACAGGGACAGGGGAATGCCACTGGATGAGGTCATCACGGAAAGCCGTTTTGCCGACCTGGTGGTCGTTGACCCCGAAACCTCCTTTGCCCGTAAAAGAGGTCCTTTGCCCGGGAAGTTCGTAAAAGATGTGCTGCAGGAGGCGGAGTGCCCTGTCATTATCGCACCTTATACCTTTCATGCCATCGACGAGGTCATATTTGCCTATAACGGATCCGCCTCCTCCGTATGGGCGATCAAGCAGTTTACCTACCTCTTCCCGGAGCTGAAGCAGAAAAAGGCCTTAATCGTGGATGTAAAGGAAAAAAATGACGGCGCCATCGAGGAACAGTATAAGATGAAGGAATGGCTGAAACAGCATTATGGCAATGTCGAATTAAAGATCCTTACGGGCGATCCATCGGACGAACTGTTCGGATATCTCATCGACAAAAAGAATGCCATCGTCGTGATTGGCGCCTATGGGCGCGGGTGGCTTTCCAGACTGCTGAAACCCAGCCAGGCGCGTATCATCGTCAAGACCGTCAACCTGCCATTGTTCATTACGCATTATTAGAAGCTCCGATTTATTTACGTCAATACAGATGGTTTATGAAAAAGTATATCAAGACCTTCAGTGAAATAAGTATCAGGGATGTGCCGGAGGTAGGAGGAAAGAACGCCTCACTCGGCGAAATGTATTGCCGGCTGGCTGATCACGGAATACGCGTGCCGGATGGTTTTGCCGTCACGGCTGCTGCATTCGATCATTTTATTCGTTACAATGGATTGGAAAAGCCATTAAATGGGCTGGTACAGCGGCTGGATAAGGTTAATTATTCCAATCTCCCTGCAGTGGGGCATGAAGCAAGAGAGCTCCTTCTATCGGGCGAAGTGCCCGCGGACCTCTTCGGGGAAATTGTTCAGTCCTACCGGGAACTATGCGACAAAGGAAATTGTCTGGTAGCCGTCCGTAGCAGCGCCACGGCGGAGGACATGCCGGATGCCAGCTTTGCAGGGCAGCATGAGTCTTATTTGCATATTTCAGGCGAAGTGGCCGTCGTCGAAGCTGTGCGGAAATGCTTTGCGTCCCTTTTTACCGATCGGGCCATCAAATACAGGCAGGACAATGGATATGGAGGGAAGAAAGTAGCTTTGTCCGTAGGTGTGCAAGAGATGGTGCGAAGCGATAAGGCCTGTGCCGGCATAGGATTTACCCTGGAGCCGGAGTCGGGTTTCAGGGACATCATACATTTATCCGGTGTCTGGGGGCTGGGTGAGAACATCGTGCAAGGCGCCGTGACCCCGGATGAGTTCTTTATATTCAAGCCAAGCCTTTTAAAGGGCAGGCACGCCATTATCCGCAAGAAACTGGGGAAAAAAGAAAAGATGCTGGTATACCGGGAAGGCAACGGGGGATCACAGGCCGGCGGAATAATCAACCTGCCTACACCCGGGGTCTTGCAGGATTCGTATGTACTGACCGAGAAAGAGATCTTTACGCTGGCCGGCTGGGCCATGGAGATAGAAAAGCACTATGGACGCCCTATGGACATCGAATGGGCCAAAGACGGATTGACCGACGAGCTGTTCATCGTGCAGGCGCGGCCGGAGACCGTACAGTCACGAAGGGATACCAGCCACATAAAAGAATATACGGTCACCACCAAGGGAGAATGCCTTGTCCGGGGCCAGGCGGTTGGAGAGCATATTGCCAGTGGAAGAGCGCGTCTGCTGGCTTCGCCCGGTGAAGGCGCCCAGGTGGAAGAGGGGGATATCATCGTCACCGATGTCACTAGTCCTGATTGGGATCCCGTGTTGAAAAAGGCGGCAGCCATTGTCACCAACAGGGGCGGCAGGACCAGCCATGCCTCCATTGTTGCACGCGAGCTGGGTGTACCGGCCATCGTAGGCGCCGCCGGCGCCACTGAAAAGATCGTGGATGGCGACATCATCACCGTGAGCTGTTGCGAAGGTCGCACCGGCTTTGTATACAGAGGGAAGGCAGGCTGGAGAGAAAATACCATCGATCTCAGCCAGATCAGGCTGCCGGAGCATCCAAAGGCCATGCTGATCGTGGGCGACCCCGAAAAGGCGTTCGAGCTTTCTTTTTATCCCAATAGCGGCGTTGGACTCCTGCGTATGGAATTTATCATAACGAGCTTTATCAAGGCGCATCCCATGGCGCTCATCAAATACGACGAGCTGAAGGAAGGGCCCGTAAAGACAGGTATAGAGGAGCTGTCTCAGCACTATAAAGATAAAACCCGTTGGTTCATCGATGAGCTGGCGGCGGGCATCGCTACCATCGCGGCCGCCTTTTATCCGAAAGAGGTGATCGTGCGGACCAGCGACTTCAAGACTAATGAATACGCACATCTGCTGGGCGGGGAGCTCTTCGAGCCCGTGGAGGAAAATCCCATGCTGGGTTTCCGGGGAGCTTCGCGGTATTACCATGATCTATATAGGGAGGCGTTCCGGCTGGAATGCGCCGCCATTGGCAAGGTGCGGGATGCGATGGGATTGACGAATCTGAAAGTCATGATCCCTTTCTGCCGCACCGTAGAGGAAGGGAAGAAAGTATTGGCGTTGATGGCGGAGAACGGACTCAAGAGGGGAAGCAATGGACTGGAGGTCTATGTAATGGCCGAGATACCATCCAATGTGCTGCTGGCGCAGGATTTTGCGGAAATATTCGACGGCTTTTCCATAGGTTCCAATGACCTCACCCAGCTGACGCTGGGCATCGACAGGGACTCTTCTATTGTGGCCGGGCTGTTCAACGAGCAGGACAAGGCGGCGCGGAAGATGATCGGGAATATGATCACGGCGGCCCATCAGGCGGGCGTAAAAGTAGGTCTTTGCGGTCAGGCGCCCAGTGATTTTCCGGACTTTACGGAGTTCCTGGTCCGGCTGGACATTGACAGTATCTCTTTCAATCCCGATGCGCTCGTGAAGGGAATTGCCAATATCAATAAGGCGGAGCAACCTGCGCCGGTACATATATTATGAGACGGAAGTATGCATTCCTGATCCTGACGACACTATTGCTGTTGTGTTTGTTGGCAGGCGCAGCTGCTCAGGTTGGTGACGGGTCCGGACCGCGGATGGCGTTGATGGAGCTCATCGACAGCGCCTGGACCCATGGGCTGGACAGCGGGCGGTATGCACAGGGGCAGAGGGACCTGCAAGATGAAAAACCATGGATCGATGTAGCATTCACTTTTTTGAGGGACTTGCGCAGCGGGTCCGGTATTCCGGAACTGGTGAATTATGACGGGTTGTCCCCTGACTTTGTCAAAAAGGAGGATGAGGAGCTAATGACCAGGCTGGCAAAAATTCATACGGCTGTGGAATTGAAAATGCTGGCCGCTTCGTTCGTACCACGGTCTGCCATATACGATACTTTGCGGGCGGCGCTTGTGGGGGTTTCTTGTGATCCAAACAAGGCCCGGCAACTGGCTGCCGCCCTCAACCTTTATCGGTGGATCCATCATTTCCACTGGCGGCGCTGCATCGTGGTGAATATCGCGACTGCCCGGCTGTCATATTTTGAGCAGGATACCATGCGTCTGCAAATGCGGATCGTGGCGGGCGAGCCCTCGAAGCGAACACCCCGTCTGGCCGCCTGGTGCGATCAGGTGATATTATACCCCTACTGGAATATCCCCCGTAAGATAGCGGTAAATGAATTTCTACCCTTGTTCAAGGTTTCTTACCGCCTGGCCGGGACCATGAATATCCAGCTGTTCGACAGGAACGGCAAGGTCGTGGACCCCGCCTCGATAACGTGGTGGCGATGGAATAAAGAAAATTTCCCCTATTCCATGCGACAGTCCACCGGCTGCGACAATGCATTGGGAGTGATCAAGTTCAATCTCACCAGCCCATACGACGTATATATGCACGATACAAATTTCAAGCTGGCGTTCCTCCGCACCTATCGCTGGCTGAGCCATGGCTGTATCCGGCTGGAAAAGCCCATCGAGCTGGGTAACCTTTTGCTGGATCACCTGCTGGACACCGCCCTCCTGCAGGCCTGTTTAAGGGACCAGCAACCCCGAAGCATCCGGCTGGAGGAGCCAGTTCCGGTCTTTGTCATCTATCAGACGGCTGTCACCGGAGAAGGCGGAAAGCTCAGACTGGTCAAAGACATTTATCATTTGATGAATTGATACAGATCAGGGGATTCACCGCAGCGACATATTAGCTTTAATTAAAATTCACAATAATGGAAGATCTTAAAAAATTGGAAGAGCTGTTTGACCATGCCCGGGAATATGTGAACATACGGGTGGACGAGGTCAAGCTGGGACTAGCGGAAAAAGAGTCCGCGATTGTGGCCCAGATAGTGGCTAGTACAGTCGTTAATATATTCTTTCTCTTATTCCTGCTTTTTGCCGGAGCAGCGTCCGCGCTGGCCCTTGGGAGCTGGTGGCGGCACGCTTGGCTGGGTTTCCTTGCCGTCGCAGTTGTATACCTGATTGCGGGTCTCATTACCTGGGCCTTGCGGGAGCGGATGATGTGGAAGGAGAAACAGCGGCTACGTCTTCGCAGGGATGATATGGAGAAAACCATCCGGCATGACTGGCAGGGTATTACGCATACCCTGGAACCGGCCTCCCTTGCCAGAGAGGCGCTTACTTCCTGCACGACATGGATAGGTAAGAAATTTTTTTCCAGACAACATTCAAAATAAGAGTTTATGAAAAAGATAATCGTTCCATTCGAAGGACCTAACTACCCCGAGCAATGTCTCGGGCTGCTACGGGAGCTCAATGCTATTTCACCGGTGCGTTTGACCGCAGTATTTGCCCCTGAGGTGGATTACAGTCAAATATGGGCCATTACCGGCGGAATGGCTGGAGCGACCTATTTGCCAGACCTCGGCGATGAGGATCGGATCGTAGCGGAGACCAGTCAGCGGCTGGAGGGCTTTTGCCGGGAGCATGCTATAGAGGTGTTTATTCACAAGGAGCGGCTGGACTTTGCCCTTGCTATTATCCGTAAGGAGACAAGGTTTGCGGACCTGCTGGTCCTGGATGGGAGGCATTTTTTTGAGAATATCGACGCCCGACAGCCCAATGCTTATATGAAGGAGATACTGCATACAACGGAGTGTCCGATCCTGTTGGTTCCTGAAAAGATCGAAATGCCCGGCAGTATAATTCTGGCATACGATGGTTCGGCGGCATCCGTGCATGCCATCAGGGAATTCTCCCATCTGTTCCCGGAATTTTCGGGACTACCGGCGACCCTGGTATACCTGGGCGGGTCGAAGGACGCAACATTCCCGGACCGGGAGAATATCGAGGAGCTGGTGTCGTGTTATTTTACCGAAGTGCGCTTGCTTCAGCTTCATATGGACCATAAGGATTTCTTTTCCCGGTGGCTGCCCGCACAGGAAAGATCCTGGCTTGTCACCGGCTCTTACGGCAGATCGGACCTGTCACTGCTGTTCTCGAAAAGCTTTATTTCCAGCCTGATCGGCGAGCATAGAATACCCGTATTTATGGCGCATCGATAAGATGTGGCCGGTGGACGTTTCATCTTAAAAATCTCCTGCCTGTGCCAGCGATACTAACCATAACATTCAACCCCTGCCTGGACATAAATGTCACGGTGGCGGCCATGAAGCCCGAGATAAAGATGCGTTGCGAGAACACCCTTGTCCAACCTGGCGGTGGTGGTATCAATGTAGCCAGGGCCTTACGGCGGCTCGGTGGACAGGCGGTAGCACTGTTCCCGTGTGGCGGCGCCAACGGTCTGCAGCTCAGGAAGCTGCTTTCCGGGGAAAACGTGGCATACATCTCCGTAGACATCGACGGCGACACCCGGGAGAACCTGATCGTGAAAGACAGCGCCACGGGTTTGCAATACCGGCTGAATATGCCCGGCCCGGTATTGGATGGCAGGGCTTGCCAGGCATTGCTGCAAGCCGTGGAATTGCAGCCAAGGCTCGATTTCCTTATCGTCAGCGGTAGTCTGGCTCCCGGCGTGAAGGCGGATATATTCGATGAGCTGGCGGCTATAGCCATCCGAAAAAAAGCGCGGCTGGTAGTAGATACTTCGGGTGAAGGTCTTCGCAGAGCGCTCTTCTGTGGCGCCTGGCTGGCTAAGCTGAGTGTACACGAGTTGGCATCGCTGGTGGGCAGGAAAGACCTTGGCTCGATGGACGAGATCCGTTGTGCTGCCGGGCGTATCGTGGAGCGAGGAGCTCCTATGGTGGTCGTTTCGCTTGGGGCGGGTGGGGCGCTTTGGATGACAGGAGAGCAGCATGGGTTGATAGCCGCGCCATCTGTGAAAACTTTGAGCACTGTAGGCGCCGGCGATAGCATGGTGGCCGGCATGGTCTGGAGCCTTGCCGTCGGGAGACAGTTCCCCGACGCCGTTCGATATGGCGTTGCCTGTGGAACGGCCGCCACCACGCATCCCGGCACGAGCCTTTTTAAAAAGAGTGAAGCGGATGCTTTGCTGGAACAAATGAAAGATAAAGCACAAAGCGTATGAAGAAGATATTGATAATAGAAGATGAGATGGACGTCAGGGATAATATTGCGGAGATACTGCAGTTGTCCGACTACCAGGTGCTGAAGGCCGGAGATGGCCGCACCGGGATACAGCTGGCCCTGGAAGAAAAGCCGGATGTGATAGTATGTGATATCACTATGCCCGGTCTGGACGGGTATGCAGTTATGCATGCGCTGCATCAGCATACGGGTATGGAGCATGTTCCCTTTATCTTTCTTACCGCCAGCCAGGAGAAGGACCAGGTCCGGCGGGCCATGACTGCCGGCGCCGATGACTACCTTACCAAGCCGTTCGAAGGCATCGAGCTCCTCAGGTCCGTAGAGTCCTGTTTGAAAAAACAGCAGTTGCGGCAGGCCGTTCATTCGCAAAAGAATTCACATGGCGGGGCAGTGGACATCAAACAACTGTTCCGGCTGGAGCCTGAGCAGCGGGATGTGGAGATCTTCCGGAAGAAGCAAATGCTTTATATGGAAGGGCAGCGTCCGGCCTTTGTCTATTATCTTGTTTCCGGTAAAGTAAAGGTCTATCGTATTCATCCCGACGGGAAGGAGTTCATTACGCTACTGGCGGGGCCGGGAGATATCATTGGCTATGGGGCCCTGCTCCAGGATGGCAATTACCAGGACAATGCCCAGGCCCTGGAAGATGCAATGCTTATGCTGATATCCAGGCAGGAATTCTTTCGATCGATGGCTGCCGACAGCAGGGTGGCGCAGTATTTTATCGACAGGCTGGCCAGGGATGTAAAGGCAAAAGAATCCAACCTCATCAATCTTGCCTACAACTCCCTTCGCAAGAGAGTGGCTAATGGGCTATTGCAACTCACCGAAAAGTTCCCTGAAGACAAGGATGGGGATCAATCCATCGGAATCTCCCGGGACAATCTCTCTCACTTTATTGGCTCTGCCACCGAATCACTCACCCGGACGCTAAGCGACTTTCGTAATGAAAAGCTCATCGATCTGCGGGAGGGAAAGATCTATATTCTTAATAAGGACAGGCTCAAAAAACTTGTCAACTAAAACCGACCACGGGTCGGTTGTCCGAAGGACCATCATTAGCCATTTTCAGCCCGAAGTTACTTTTCCATGAACGAAGGGCTGAAAATACAAACCCCGTCGCGGTCGCAACGGGGTGATAAACTACGGAGAACCCGCCTACTTTACAGTAATATGTTTGGAAGACAGCTTTTTAGCTTCATCTGTCTTTGGCAGATTCACCTTTAGCAGACCATTTTCATAGGAGGCGTCGATCTTGTCCTTGTTGACCCAGTCAGGAAGGGTAAAGCTCCTGGAAAAAGATGTGTAGCTGAATTCCTTACGGCTATACCGTTCGTCCTTCTCCTCCTTTTTCTCTTCCTTTTCGGCGCTGATAGTGAGCACATTGCCTTCCACATCAATGTTGAAGTCTTCTTTTTTCATACCTGGAGCGGCCAGATTGACCTCATAATGATCTTTGTTGTCAATGATGTTGGCGGCAGGAACACTGATCGTACCGAAAGCGGGCAGCAAAGACCCGCCGTTGTTATCGAAGAACGATTCCCAGGGTCTGAAGAGATCATTGAAAAGAGAAGGGACGCTTTCCCCTCTTTTTGCTAACGTTCTGAGTGACATATATCCTCCTTTTTTTGATATTGAATAAATGACAACATAAAGATAGCTATGGCGCTACCCCTGCACCAACGACGGACATCAAGCCTGCGAATGAACGTTGTCATTGACAAAGATTTCCCATGTTCATGATAATTGTCATTTTAATCGGACGCTATGGAGAGTATCTTGCTTCAAAACAGCACTATGAACCTACTCTTCCAGGACCAGCAACAGTTGATCGAAGCCACGGGTTACCTTCCGGCCGTGAGCCTGATCATGCCTTTCCATCCCGTGATGGCCTCCAAAAGAGACCTGGAATACCAGTTGAAAAGGGCCATGGAAAAGATCGAATCACAATTGATGGAACAATATCCCCGCGACCGGGCCATTCCGGTGCTCGAAAAATTAAGGCGGATGATCAATACGTTGAATTACAACACGCATAAGAAAAGCGTGGCCATTTTTGCCAGCCCTTTGGTGGAGAAGGTATATTACCTGGATGTAGCTGTAGAGGAAAAGATCGTCGTCGACAGCTCGTTCGAGATAAGGGACCTGGTATATTCCCAAAAGCAGGTGATCCAATATCTTGTATTATTGCTGAGCGCTGAGAGGTCAAAAATGTTTTTAGGCAATTGTTCCTCCTTCCTGCTTATAAAGTCCAATGTTCCTTCCAGCGTGCATCCTTACGAGAACGATGTGCCGGAGAAGGTAGGGAAGTTTTCGGACCCGGCCGCACGAAAGGAGGTGATGCTGGATAAATTCCTGTTGCATATGGACCAGGGCTTGTCGCTGGTACTCAAGGCTTATCCGTTCCCTGTCTTTGTTCTGGGCGCTGAAAAGGTGCTGGGGCATTTCCGCCAGACGACGCATAACGAAAAGCACATCGTCGAATATGTCCATGGTAATTTCCTGGATGCTACGGAGGCTGAAATCAGAGCCGCACTTGGCCCTTACCTGGACGACTGGCAGCGGTTGCGTCAGACTGGTCTTATCAACAAAGTCAAAGCCGCCGGCGAAGAGAACAAGCTTAGCAGAGGCATACGGGAAGTTTGGAAAGCGTCGACGGGTCGCAACGCAAGGCTGCTCGTAGTGGAGAAAGGGTTTACTTATCCCGCGCGTCAGGCGCCCGAGCCGGGTAGTATCTATCGCGAGACGGTTACGAATAATAACCCCTTCTATATAAAAGATGCAGTGGATGATATCATGGAAAAGGTGCTGGCTGGTGGCGGGGATGTGCAGTTTGTTGAAGACGGATCATTGAAGGAATATGGTCATATTGCGTTGATTCGATATTACTGAGGATAAGGTGCATTAATAGCAAAGGTCCGGATGTCTATCGGGCCTTTTTTTATAACCTATGGGGCGAAATTATTTTAGCGGATGTTTTGAAAATGCCAGCAAAGGGGTATGGGTGCGAAAGGCAAAGCTTTCGGCCTTGCTGGGGTAGAATATCTTTTCAAACAGCGTGCGTTGCTTATCCGTAAACATAATGACCAGGGATGGTTTCGTTCTTTGGATAAACTTATGGAGATTGGCCGCTACCGACCTGGTCTCGTCCATTATTTTGAGATGGATATGGGTTTCGATATGGAATTCCTGTTTGAGGACGTTTTCGAACAATGTTTTGTCAGGCACTCTTTCGTCGGGACCTACCAGGTGGAGGATATGAAGCTCTGCCTTGAGATGGCGTGCAAGAGGTACGACCTTTTCCATTTCTTCCTGGTAATGGTCGAGGTCCGTTGCATAGAGCAGCTGCCTGATAGCTTTGGTGCGGTACCCCTTTGGTACGACGACCACCGGTGCGGGCGCATGAGTGATCATGTTGCCGGCATGGGTGCCCCATAGCCTTTGGACGCCGGCCGCTCCATGCGTCCCCATGCAGATGAAGTCTATCTCCTTGTGCTCTCTGCAATAATCCTGTAAGGTTATTTCCGGGCTGATGCCTTCCACGATGATACAGTCATATGGTTGGTCATGAACGCCCGCCCGGGCGAAGACGCCGGCAACCATTTGTTGGAGCCTGCGCTGACGCAGATCCAGTTCTGAGATCCTGAATGACTGGTATTGTTTTTCATTCCACCGGGTGAGGCAAGGAATATAGGCCGCATGAAAGAAGATGAGCCGGGCTTTTTGCTGTCTGGCCCATTGGAGGGCGAATCGCATGCCGGAGCGCGATTCGCGGCTGAGGTCTGTAGGGATCAATATTTTTAACATAACCCATCGGTTTATATTAAAGTTATCGCTTAATAACTATCCGGGGCATGACGTGGATCAGGAACCAGCATGACTGGTCTCAGCGAACAAGGGCAACGTTCCGGGTAATTTTAGGTACTATAACCCTCGTGAATGGATCTCTCCAAGTTGCAAGTGTTTGCGGAATTGCCTCCGGGTCTTAGCTCGGCGGAGGCGGCGTCATTGCGTATCAGGTATGGCGGAAATGTCCTTCACAAACTGCATGGACAGGGCATTCGGATTATTGTTTGGAACGTGGCGAAGGAGCCTATGTTCGTCCTGCTGGCGGCGGCTACGCTATTGTATTTTATCCTGGGCGAGCAGGGGCAGGGGCTGCTGATGGTCGTGGCAATGGCGCTGGTGGCGGCTATATCCGTCTTCCAGGAGATCCGGTCTTCCCATGCATTGAAAGCATTGCGTAAATTGACCGAGCGGAAGGCCACCGTCCTTCGGGATGGCAGCTTTCGGGAATTGCCTGTGGAAGAGATCGTTCCGGGAGATATCATCCGGATCGAAGAGGGCGAACAGGTGCCTGCCGATGGGCTCATTATCCGCAGCAATGATCTCAGCATTAATGAATCTATAGTCACGGGTGAATCCATGCCAGTCGACAAGTCTGTCGCCGTGGGCGAAAATTCGGTATACCAAGGCTGTACCGTCAATACGGGGGCAGGCTATGCCCGGATTACGGCAACGGGTAACAGCACTCTCCTGGGACGTCTCGGAGAATCCATCGAGTCGATACAAATACCCCCCACACAACTGCAGGCGTGGATAGCCCGATTTGTGAAGGCTATGGCGATATTCGGTATCAGCGCTTTTCTGTTGATATGGCTGATCAATTACTTGCATTCCGGCAGCCTCGCCATGAGTCTCCTGACGGGACTGACCCTTGCCATGTCTGCCATTCCCGAAGAAGTGCCCGTTGCATTTTCATCGTTTATGGCGCTGGGAGCGCTACGTCTGACTGCGCTGGGTATTGTTGTCCGGCATCCACGTATCATAGAGAACCTGGGAGCGCTCACTGTACTTTGCCTGGACAAGACGGGCACGTTGACGGAAAACAGGATGCAGGTGAGAATTGTGTACGATGCCAGGACCGGCGAGCTGGAGGAAGGCAGCGAGGGCGGACGGTGGAAGAGTTCCCGTGTGTTATGGTATGCCCGTCTGGCATCCGAGGAGGAGCCGTTCGATGTGATGGAAAAAGCCATTGTCCAGGCATTTGACGCTAGTAAGAGCCGGGAACAGTACCCTCCTTTGCGGATGGTGCATGAGTATCCGTTGAGCGGGCAGCCGCCCATGATGACGCATGTTTATGAAGGGGCGCCTTTGTCGGTGGTGGCGGCCAAGGGGGCGCCGGAAAGGATATTAAAGGTTTGCGGGATGCCGGAAGAAACACGCAGGCTGTGGCAGGAAAGGGTGCTTTCGCTGGCCGCGGAAGGTTATCGGGTGCTTGGCGTTTGTTCGGCGAAAAGCCTTGAATTTCCTGAAGACCAGGATAGGTTCGACTGGCATTTCGAGGGGTTGGTCTCGCTGTATGATGCGCCCAAACCCGGTCTGGACAAATTTTTCCATGAATGGCGGGACGCCGGGGTGCGTGTCAAGATCATTTCCGGCGACTATGCAGGCACTGTCGTCAATATTGCCCGAAAGGCGGGGCTGGACGGTGGGCTGGCGACGCTCACGGGAGAGGAGGTAATGTCGCTGTCATCCGGGCAGCTGGCTGAAAAGGTAAAGGACGTAGACATCTATGCCCGAATGTTCCCCGATGCAAAGACCCGGGTCATCGAAGCATTGAAGGCAAATGGTGAGATCGTCGCCATGAGCGGCGACGGGGTCAATGACGGACCGGCGCTTCGCAGCGCGCATATCGGTATAGCCATGGGTAAAAAGGGGACTGATATCGCCAGGCAGGCCGCGGACCTGGTCCTTTCCGATGATAAGCTTGAAAAGATCACAGAAGCTATCCGCCATGGGAGGGCCATTCGGACCAATCTAAGGAAGGCCATACGCTATCTCGTGACCATTCATATCCCCATCATTCTGACGGCCTCGATGCCGTTGCTGCTGGGATGGTCATTTCCAACCGTTTTTACTCCCGTGCATATCATTTTCCTCGAGTTGATCATGGGTCCCACCTGTTCCATATACTATGAACGGGAGCCCATGGAAGAGAATGTAATGACGGGAAAGCCTGCTGCGGGCGGATTATTGCAGGGCAGAGCCCTGGTCCTAACCATCTTGCAGGGAAGTATCGCTGCCTGCGGACTGCTGGGGCTTTATTATGTCTTTATGTCGCATGGGTACAGCCTGTCCTATACACGGACTATCGTGTTCATGGCGCTGCTCATTGACAACGTACTGCTGACACTGACAGGAGGGCAGCGTAATCCGCTGACCATTCCTGTGATCCTTTCTTCTGTCGTCTTTATTGGCTTTATCTATTTTGTCCCTTTTGCAAGGAACCTTTTTGGACTGACATCCGTAGCGGGAATTCATCTGCTGATGGCCTCGGCCGTCAGCCTGGCAAGCATTGGCTGGGTTAAGGCCAGTAGGCTGGCGGGTATGGCGAAGGGCATATGACAGGTCTCATCCCGGACTTTGAGGCTGGTCATACAATTGCATAACATATTCCTATAATTTCAATTTGCAACAAATCATGGCATATGGTCATACTGGTAATGGGATTGCCGGGCAGCGGCAAGAGCTATTTTGCCCGGCAGCTTGCGGCATTGACAGGTGCCGATTATATCAATAGCGACAAAGTCCGGCTGGAGATGCCCGGGGCGGCTAACTACTCCGACAAGGAGAAATGGATGGTCTATGATGAAATGTTGAGGGTGGCCGTCACGGCTGCGGGAGAGGGCAGAAATGTGGTCCTGGATGCTACTTTTTATACGCAGGCATTGAGGAGGGCATTTACCCGGGCGCTGGAACAGGCGGGCAGGATCACATTGATCGAGGTCGTGGCGGACGAGACGCTGATACGGGAAAGGCTGAGGCGGCCCAGGATGGACAGCGACGCCAATTTTGAGGTGTATGCAGAGCTGAAGGAGCTGTGGGAACCTGTCCCGGAGCCACATCTGACGCTTCGATCCACCAACGAAAATATCGAAAACCTGCTGGATCAGGCGATGGAGTATATTCACCAGGAAGCATATGAACAGGGAACAGATAGATAGATTGATGGCCGCTATTTCGGAACAGCAAGCCGGCTGCCAGGTCCAGCTGATCGAGACGCATATATCGTGGGTCATCATGGCCGGCGGCTATGCCTATAAAATAAAGAAGCCGATGCGATACAGCTTCCTGGATTTCTCGACCCTGGAAAAGAGAAGGTTCTACTGTGAACGCGAGCTGGTGCTGAACAGAAGACTGACAGAAGATGTGTACCTGGAAGTCGTGCCTGTAAGACGAGTCGACAACCGCTGTTTCATTGACGGCGCGCAGGGAGAGATCATCGACTATGCCGTGAAGATGAAGGAGATGGAATCTATCCGGAGAATGGATCTCCTATTAAGGGAAGATAAGGTGGGCTATTCGGACATTGGCAGGCTGGCGGAAAAGATAGCAGGCTTCCATGGGCGGACGGAGATCATATCGGATAAGGATATTATGGATATACCGTTGAAGTTTGCCGACCTGGCGAACGAGCGGGAGTTTCTGAGCGGACAACTTTCGGTGGCCGCCTATATCGAGTGGGCTGTTCATGCATCTCTCTCCTTTATGGAAAGGCACTGGAAGCTGGTGGCCGCCCGGCAGCGTGAAGGGCTAATAAGGGATTGCCATGGCGATCTTCATACAAGGAACATTTTTCTGTTGGATGATCCGCAGCCTTTCGACTGTATTGAGTTCAACGACGACCTCCGCCAGATAGATGTGCTGAATGAGATAGCATTTTTATGTATGGATCTTGATGCATCCGGGAGGCGGGACCTGTCGGCCCTTTTTCTGATCCGTTATAATGAACTGTTTCCCGTCATGAGAACGAAAGAAGAGGAGAAGCTGTTCCTCTATTTCGAGAGCTATCGGGCCAATGTGCGTGCAAAGGTGAACGGCTACCGGGCAAGAATCGCTACTACCCGGGAGGAGAGAGATGCTGCATTGCGGCAGACGGAGAAATATCTAAGGCTAATGAAAGAATATGTAGAGCAGCTATGATCAATATAAAACATATGCTAAGGATGGCGGAGGATGCGGCGCTGGATGCAGGCGCCGCTATTATGGATATTTACCGGCGGGGGAATATCGACCTGATGGTCAAGGCGGATGCAAGCCCGGTGACCGGGGCGGACAAGCTCGCACAGAAGATCATTTTCCTCCATCTGGAGAGGAGCGGGTTGCCGGTGCTGTCGGAAGAGGCAGCGGCGATAGAATATGACATACGAAAGAGCTGGACCTGTTTCTGGATGGTGGACCCTCTTGACGGCACCCGTGAATTCATCCATCAGCTGGAAGATTTTACGGTGAATATAGCGTTGATGGCAGGGCGCATGCCCATTGCCGGTGTGATACATGCGCCCGTGAAGGGGGAGACCTGGCTTGGCTCGAAGGAGACAGGGGCCTGGAAAAAGAAAAGATCCGGCATCCTGCAGCTGCCATGCCTCCTGCGTCGAAAGACCTTGCAGGACCTCAAAAAAATGGAGCGGTTGACAGTGGCTGTCTCCAGGTCCCATTTTTCGGATGAGACCCTGGAATTCCTTAAACAGTTCGGCGATGTACGGCTCCTCCCGATGGGCAGCTCGCTGAAGTTTATGGAGCTTGCGGAAGGCAGGGCGGATGTATACCCCAGGTTGGGGACTACCATGGAGTGGGACACCGCCGCTGCGCATGCTATTTTGCATGCCGTCAATAAGGGCATTTACCAGATGGATCTTACTGCCGAGCTCGGCTATAACAAGCCTGATCTGAAAAATCCTTTTTTTGTGGCTTTTTAGAATGACCATCAACAATGGGTAACGAACAAGGGCGCTTTGAGCCTTCGCATCAGCTGATCAGCCAGACTGGGATGGAGCCAGTTGGAGACCCTGCTTCTTTCATAGGCTCCGGCCACTACCAGCACTTCGGGTCCCTGGTCACGGCAGAGATTGATCAGCTCATCCTCATTGCCCTGTACAACCTTATAACCCGCATGAGAATAGTGCCTTTTCATCCATTCATGGATCAGCTTATTATCCGGGACATGCATATTGAGGGTGCCTGATTTTACGGAAAGCACCAGCACCTCTTTCGCGGACATGTCCGGGAAGAGATAGGTGAACATCTTTATGGCGTACATGGCGGAAGGCGATCCGTCATACAGAAAGATCAGCTTTTCCACCGGCTGGAGCTTTTTGGATACCAGCCATACCGGGCAATGCGCTTCGTGAAGGATATTTCGGAGGAACCACCCTGGTATATCCTGCTCGATATAGGAAAAGGTCTCATTGGGGTCGATGACCATGAGGTCGGCGAACGCGCTCTCGTGCAGAAGCTCCCTGCGGGCGGACCGCCTGTCCTTGTGGATGCTATAGGGCACCCCGGCTTCCTGGCAAGCTGCTTCGAAAGTGTCTATGGATGCACGGCAGGTGGCGGCGTCGTCTTTTTCCAGCTCTTCGAAGAGGTCCTTTCCATCACCGGCTTGTCCCACCAGTGCTTCATATACGACGAATCCCCGGGCGGTGAACTCCTGCAGGAATACGCCAACGAGATGTGCGTCATGCTGTTTGGCCATTTTTACGGCTTC
>DASZWE010000173.1:0-8968 GCA_035546735.1 Puia sp. | reverse complement strand
TGAATCTATAGCTCGCTGCCAGGATGAACAGCTCCCTGTATGACTGGAGCATTGCTTCGGCTGTATTGGTAGCGTCGTAAAGGGTCTGTTTTTGCTGGTCTATCTCCAGACCTGTATTGAAGTTGAAGGAGGCCCTGGTTTTTCGGACATAGTCGGACGTATCCGTCTTGTCGATGTTGAGGATCTGCCCTTGCAGGGACAGTGAGAAGAAGGAAAGGGATAGGAGGCCAGGGAGCAGTTTTGACTTCATGCATCCGAAGATAGCAAAAAATCATTCGTCGGGCTGACCCGGGAAACCTCTGTACTGGTCGTCCACATTCTTATTCCGGCTGTCGTTCAATTGTTTGTTGAGATTGTGCGCCGCGCTGATCAGGGCCAGGTGTGTAAAAGCCTGGGGAAAATTACCCAGGTGCTGGCCTTCGAAACCCAGCTGTTCGGAGTACAGTCCCAGGTGATTGGCGTAGCCCAGCATTTTTTCGAAATAGAAACGGGCTTTTTGCAGCTGTCCCGACCGGGAGAGACATTCCACGTACCAGAAGGTGCAGGCGGAGAACGTGCCTTCGTGGCTCGTCAGGCCGTCCGGGGAGGCCACTTCGGGGTTGTAGCGGTATACCAGGCTATCCATGACCAGCTCTTTTTCTATCCTTTCCAGCGTAGAAAGCCAGCGGGGGTCTTTGGGACTGATGAAGCGGAACAGGGGCATCAGCAGGCTGGAGGCGTCTACGGTAGCCGAGCCGGGAAATTGCATAAATGCCTTTTCCTTGTCGTTCCAGAACTCTTCGTATATGCTGTTGTATATTTTATTCCTTTCTTTTTTCCAGTTGCCATTCCTTGGGAAGGAGCGCAGCTCGGCGATCTTCATGGCCCTGTCCAGCGCCACCCAGCAGGCCAGGCGGGAATAGAGGAAATTGTTCTTACCCCCGCGCACTTCCCAGATGCCGTCATCCGGCTGGTGCCAATTGTCCGCCAGCCAGTTCATCTGTTTCTCCAGGTCTTTCCAGAAGTCATAAGAGATGGGTTCTACGTGCTTGTTGTACAGATAAACGGAGTCCATCAGCTCGCCATAGATGTCCAGCTGCAGCTGGCTATAGGCGTCATTGCCCACACGGACCGGGGAGGACTTTTTATAGCCTTCGAAATTGTCCAGGAAATATTCCTTTAGCTGGGCCGTGCCGTCGATGGAGTACATGATCCCCAGTCTGCTGTCGTCTTTGATGTCCTTGCAGATCTTTTCCATCCAGTTCATAAAAGCGCCTGCCTCTTTTGTATAACCCAGGCGTATGAAGGAATAGACAGTGAAGGAGGCGTCGCGTACCCAGGTGTAGCGATAGTCCCAGTTCCGCCGCCCTCCGATGTATTCCGGAAGGCTGAATGTTGGCGCGGCGATGATGGAGCCATAGCGGGCAGAGGTCAGCAGCTTCAGCACCAGGGCGGATCTGTTCACCGTCTCCATCCACCGGCCTCTGTAGACGCTGTTGGAGACCCAGTCCTTCCAATAATTCACTGTACGGAAGAGGCTTTGTGTTACGATGGCGCAGACGTCCTGCTGGTCCTGCTGTCGCAGGGACGGATCATCAAGGATAAAGTCGGCTGTTTTGTTGGTTGGTAGTGTAAACTCGGCTATGATGCCATCATCCTGTATGGTAACGGGAATGTTCGATCGAAGGCAAAGCTTCAGGTTTGTTTTGCCATTGGACTGGAAGCATATCTCGTTGGGTCCTGTCTGGATGACCTTATGGGTATCCTGTCCATAATTGAATCGCGGTCTACAGCGAAGCTGGTAGGTGACGTTGCCGCGTATGGCCGTGATCCTCCGTATCAGCTGCCGCTCTTCATTGGGCTGGCCGGTGGTATACATGAAGTCCGTTATTTCACCCACACCCTCGGTGGAAAGGAAGCGCGTGAGCAATACATTGGTATCGGGAAGGTAGAGCTGTTTTGTCTTCATCTCCTTGAATACGGGATCGATGCTGAAATACCCTCCCTTGTCCTTATCCAACAGGGCGGCGAATATGCTGGGGGAGTCGAAGCTGGGGAAGCACATAAAGTCGATGGAGCCATTCAGACCCACCAGAGCCGCCGTCTTCAAATCCCCAATGATGCCATAGTTCTCGATCGGCTGATATTCCATAGCTTTTTTATTATCCTTTTGCAAAGTTTCGGCCAGAAATGTTATCGGGTGACGGTTATCCCAAAGGTGAGAAGGGTATTCTCGCTGCGGGTGCGTGTGAATTTATTAAAGGAGAAGGCGGTGGTGACGCTCAGCCATTTGCTCAGCTTCACCGAGCCGCTGGCGCTGAGATTGAGGATATAGTTGTGGATCGTGGCCAGGGAATGTTGTATCAGCTCAGTGCCATCCAGGGTGATCCTGTCGCGAATGACAAAATGATATTTTATCCGGAAGGAATTGCGGAATACCTGGTACCTGTCCCGCCGGGTGACATCTCCCTGCGGGGTGCCGTAAAGGATGTCCTGCAGATCGCCTTTCTCGTAGAGGATGCCATCGCTGACGATAAGGGACGCGTGCTTTTTGTCCACCACATTATAGCCGGGGCCAAAACCGCTCTGGATAAGATGATCGATGTGCAGGGACAGGCTGGTATTGTAGTTCAGGAGACCCCAATAATAGAAGTGACGTATGGTCTTATACAGGTTGAAGTCGGCCGTGGAAGTAAAATCATTGTTGGTGATATTGCCTTGCTGATTGCCATAGATCCAGCTGCTGCTGAGATCGAGCGCGCCTCTTTTTTTCACGGCGCTGAAAGAAGCGGCATTGCTGAGGATATAAGAATGAATGGTATTGGTGTTATTGATATTGCCCGTACCGCTGTAGGAATAGTGATAACGGATGGTATCGGCATAATGGGTGGAGTCTTTGGCATCCACCTGAGCCAGCGCCAGCATGGGAATAAAAGGCACTATGATCAATGAGAAGCTACTTTTTCCGGCTCGCCAGCCCATAAAATAGCATCGTTTAATTCCGACATTTTAAATCCTTTATATTCTCCTGGCGCCCAATGGCCTGCATTATCCGTAAAGTGCCGAATTTTTTCCACATCTGAGACAATTGCTACCCGCCGCCAGTTGACGAGCTCTTTCAATCCCAGCCATGCGTCACTTATCCATGCTCCTGTGGTGAAGTCCTTTAAAGACGTCTCGATGACGAAAACATAATTGAGCTTGTTGTCTTTGTCTGTCTGCCTTTCCATCTCAGGGAAAATAACTTCCCGGTAGTCTTTCATGGTAACTTCTCCCATAGCCCTGAATCCAACGACATTGGATGGGAGACCTTTCATCAGTTCGATCATGTTTTTTTTATATATTTAATCAAAAGTTTTGCCACCATCTGGTATTTTCACCTCATATACCCATAATCCTGTATTTTGTCCCCGATAACTTTTTTTTAACAGTAGTCCTTATTATCCTTGTGCCGCAAACCAAAAAACTTTCGATGCCACATAGAATTATTTGCTTATGTGTGAGTCTTCTTCCTCTGTTAGCATCGGCGCAGGCCCGGCATACGGTGAGCGGTACGGTCCGGGACAAGCGTTCGGGGGAAACCCTCATCGGCGCCAGCATTGTATTCCTGGAGACGCCCAATGTCAGCGCTATCAGCAATTCCTATGGGTTTTATTCCATCAGCGCCATTCCTGGTTCCTATACGATGGTAGTGAGCTTTGCGGGGTATGGTAATGATACGGTGGCTGTCTATCTTCAGAAGGACACCTCGATATCCATTGGGTTGGAAAATGCCGCGAAGCAATTGCAGGAGGCGGTCGTCACGGCCGGGAGGAACAATAATGTCACCAAGCCATTGATGGGAGTACAAAAGCTATCGATCAATGAGATAAAAGACCTGCCCGTGCTGTTTGGGGAAAAGGATATTTTAAAGACCCTGCAGCTACTGCCCGGCGTGCAGTCGGCGGGGGATGGCAATAGCGGGTTCTTTGTACGGGGCGGCAATACGGATCAGAACCTTATCCTGCTGGACGAGGCTACGGTATATAACCCTTCGCACCTATTGGGCTTTTTCTCCACTTTCAATTCGGATGCGATAAAAGATGTGACCTTATACAAGGGCGCCACGCCGGCAGAGTATGGGGGGCGGCTGTCCTCCGTGCTGGATGTAAAGATGAATGACGGTAATAACAAGGAGTATCATGCCAGCGGAGGCATCGGTCTTATCTCTTCCCGTCTGAATATCGAGGGCCCCATTGAAAAGGATAAAAGCTCTTTTATCGTCAGCGCCCGGAGGACCTATGCGGATGTGTTTTTGAAGCTGTCCAAGGATTCCAATACCAATCAGAACAGCCTGTATTTTTACGATATCAATGCAAAGGCCAACTATCAGCTGGGGAATAAGGACCATATTTATTTTTCCGGCTATTTTGGGAAGGACAAGCTGGGTTTTGGCAATACTTTCGGTATCGACTATGGGAATGCCACGGGCACCCTGCGATGGAACCATATCTTCAGCAGCCGGATGTTCTCCAATACTTCGCTGATCTACAGCAAGTATAATTATGACATCCAGATCAATTCGGGGAATAACAATATCGGCATCACCTCTTTTATAAAGGATCTGCATTTCAAGGAGGATCTGCAGTATTATGCCAATGCCAACAATAAGATCAATTTCGGGCTGGATGTGATCAGCCATACCACATCGCCAGGGGTTATTTCGGCCTCTTCGACGTCCAGCTTCAATCCCCTCACCTTACAGAGCAAGCATGCTATTGAAAGCGCCGCTTATTTTTCCCATGATCTGACCCTGTCTTCGAAAACGAGCATCAACTATGGACTGAGGGCGGGTGCTTTTACCGTGATGGGGCCCGGTAATTTTTATACCTATGATAAGGAAGGGAACGCCGTCGACACGGCCACCTATTCCGGGGGGAAGGTCGTGAAGAACTATTTCAACCTGGAGCCGCGGTTTTCGATGAACTATAAGCTGACATCCAGCAGCTCGGTCAAGGTGGCGTATACCCGGACCACACAAAACCTCCACCTGTTGTCGAACTCCACATCGGCCAATCCTACCGATGTATGGATACCCAGCAGCAACAATGTAAAGCCGGAGATCGCCGACCAGGTGTCCACGGGCTATTACCGCAACTTTAAGGACAACCAGTATGAGTTCTCGTCGGAAGTCTATTATCGAAGCATGCAGAACCAGATAGACTATAAGAATGGGGCGCAGCTGATAGCCAATGAGAATGTCGAATCACAGATCGTATTTGGGAAAGGGCGGGCATATGGATGGGAGCTGTTTGTCAAGAAAAAGTATGGAAAGCTCAACGGCTGGATCAGCTATACGCTGTCCCGGACGGAACGTCAGTTCACCGAGATCAATAGTGGGCGATACTTCCCTGCCAACCAGGACAGGACGCATAATCTTTCCATAGTAGGTATCTATAAGATCAGCAAAAAGTGGACGCTCTCGGCCGACTTCACCTATTACAGCGGGAATGCCGTCACCTGGCCCAGCGGTAAATACGAGGTGAATGGGCAGATCGCGTTTTTGTACACCGAGCGGAATGCGTACCGGATGCCTTCGTACAACAGGCTGGATGTAGGCGCCACGCTGCAGGGTAAAAAGACAAAGAAGTTCGACAGCAACTGGAATTTCTCCATCTACAATCTATATGGAAGGGAAAACCCCTACAGCATCACATTCGAGCAGGATCCCGACGACCGTTCGAAGACGCGGGCCCTGCAATATGCTCTTTTCCGCTGGGTGCCTTCCATTACGTATAACTTTAAATTCTAAGCATAACCCGAGCTTGCGAAAGCCATGATACCATTAAAAAAACATTGATTCATCATGACCTGAGCTTGCGAAAGCCATGATACCATTAAAAAAACATTGATTCATCATGAAACGAATGATATCGGCGGGGATATTGGCCCTCGGCCTGTATGCCTGTCAGAAAACCGTACATCTCAACCTCAACAATGCGGCCCCGCAGATCGTCATCGAGGGAGAGGTCACCGATGATACGAGTGGCCCTTATATGGTCCGTGTGTTTCGGACCGTACCCTTTTATGCCGGGAACAATTTTCCGGCTGTCGGGGGGGCCACCATCAGGATCAGCGACAATGAGGGGCATGTGGACAGCCTGGTGGAAACAACTCCCGGAATATATGCCACACAATCGTTGAAAGGCAAGCCGGGCAATACCTATACTTTATCCGTCCTGTCGCAGGACACGCTGTATACGGCTGTCTCCACTATGCCGCAGCCCGTGAAATTCGACTCTGTCTCTTTTAATCACGAGAAGATCTTTGGGGATAAAAGCATATATGCCATACCCAACTTTCAGGACCCGCCCGGTATTGCGAACTATTATCAGTTTGTAGAGTACTTGAATGACAAGCAGCTGAACAAGGACATCTTTGTATTTGACGACAGGCTATCGGATGGAAAATATATATCGCGAACGTTACGTAATGACAGCGCTTATATACAGCCCTATGACTGGCTGGAGGTGAGGATGTACTGTATCGACAAGCCCGTGTTCGACTATTTCGATCAGCTGGATCAATCCGGCGGACGGGGTGGGAACAGCTCTGCTTCTCCTGCCAATCCTACATCCAACATCAGCAACGGGGCGCTGGGATATTTCAGCGCGCATACTGTACGGAGCATAAAGCTACAGGTATATTAAAGTGGTATAAAATATTATTTCATTGTGTCATCTGGTCGGCACTTGTATCCTGTGTGCTGGTACTGGGGCCACGACCTTCGTCCGAGGCGCGTCCGATGGCCTGGAGCAGCGTGCAGGTAATGTGGTCGGTGGTGCCCTGTATAGTGCTGTTCTATACACATGCATACTGGCTGATGCCATGCTATCTTTTCCGGCGGCGGAAAGGAATGTACTGGGGGCTGCTGATAGCGCTTGGGGTGGCGGTCACCTTTATCTCCGGACTGGCATTCTACTTCAATGTCAATAACCATGTGGCGGGGCATACGTATCCGCAGGCAGTCCTGCGGCGAACGGCGCCTGTGCTGTTTTTTGCCCTGGCCAGCGCCTGCGTGGGAGCTTTTGTGCAAAATTCCCGATTAGAGAAGGAAAGAAAGGAAAAGGAGACCGAGCATCTGCGTACGGAGCTGTCCTTTTTGAGGGGGCAGGTCAATCCTCATTTTATGCTGAATGTGCTCAACAGCATGGTATTGATGGCCCGGAAGCGGTCCGAGCTGCTGGAGCCTGCGTTGCTGGAACTGGCGGAGCTGATGAGCTATACGCTATACGAGGCGGATCATGAGAAGATAAGACTGGAGGACGAGCTGGAGTATCTGCGGGTATACATCGACCTGCAGATGCTGCGTTTTAAGGATGATGTGACTGTGCAGTTCAATATCCCTGGCTGTGTAGGCGATCAGCGTATCGAACCCATGCTGCTGATACCGATAGTGGAAAATGCGTTCAAACATGGCATAGGGTTGGTGGAGTCACCCATGATCCATATCGATGTGAGCATTACGGAGGAGAACCTTCTTTCCGTGACCGTGCAAAATAAATACAGATATTTGCCGGAGTCGGAAGATAAGAAGCCGCCGGGTATCGGGTTAAGCAATTTAAAAAAGAGACTGGACCTTATCTATCCGGGGACGCATAGCCTGGAAATGGTAAGAAGACATATCGATGGAGCGGAGACATGGTTTAGCATATCCTTAAACATCCCACTGCAATGATACGATGTATCGCTGTCGATGACGAGACGCCTGCCCTGGATATTTTGGAAGACAATATCAGCAGGGTGCCTTTTTTGCAACTGGTGAAGAAGTGTAAGAATGCCTACCAGGCTATGGAGGTGCTGCAGCAGGAACCTATCGACCTGCTATTCCTGGATATCGAGATGCCCGGACTCAGCGGTTTGCGGCTATTGAAGGAAATGACGGAAAAGCCCATGGTGATCTTTATTACCGCTTACCGGAAATATGCGGCGGATGGGTATGATCTGGATGTGCTGGACTACCTGGTAAAACCCGTGAGCTTCGAGCGATTTCAGCGGGCGGCGAACAAGGCGCTGGAGTACCAGGAGCTGCGGCAGAAGGAGAAGATCCCTCCTTTCCCGGAGTATATATTTGTACAGAGCGAGTACAAGCTGACAAAAGTGTTTGTGCATGAGATCCTTTATATAGAAGGGCTGGGGAACTATATCAAGCTTTATCTTACGGGTTCGTCGCGGCCCATCCTTTCCAAGCTGAGCATGAAGGCCATCGGGGAGAAGCTGCCTGCGGGAAAATATTCGCGGGTACACAAGTCGTTTATAGTAATGTTGGATAAGATCAGCTGTGTGCATAACGACAGCATTATGATCGGTGGGACGGAGATACCGTTGAGCAGGTTTTATCGCGATGAATTTTTCAAGCTCATACATAATGCCTAAATTCATGCGGACGGACCGGAGGTCCGTCGGCCATAGGCCAGACATTAGTGAAATTAAAATGTTGTTATGAAGGCATTCTCTCTCCTGGTTTTAGCTTTTCTTTTTAGCAATGTATTTATCTATGCGGGGCCGATCCATCTGATCCCCCAACCTGTGTCGGTGACTCAAAAGCCCGGCAAGTTCGTTTTTGACGGTGGCGTGCGGGTGCGTGTTTCCGACCCTTCGCTGCAATCTGCCGCGGACTGGTTCACGGAGCGGCTGGGGGCGATGGGACAGGGTAAGAAGCTGGTGGTATTGGAGCGGATGCGGGACAAGAACATCGTCGGTAAGGAAGGATATGTGCTGACTGTCACTCCTTCGGAAGTGCGGATCAAGGCCAATGAAGCGGCGGGTGCTTTTTACGGACTGCAGACCCTGCTGCAGCTGATGTCGCCGGATGGAGATGCGGGAGGGAAGTGGGCTCCCTGTGTGGAGATCACGGATTATCCGAGATTTGGCTGGAGAGGATTGATGCTGGATGTGAGCCGTCATTTCTTTACGAAGCAGGAGGTGGAGAAGTACATCGATGAGATGG
>DASZWE010000172.1:0-8350 GCA_035546735.1 Puia sp. | reverse complement strand
TTTCTTCTTTCCACCAAAATGCTATCCAGGGCATCGTCTGCATTGAGCGCTGTCACCGGATTGAAAGCCACGCTATCCGCCCACCGGTGCTGCAACAGGTTATTGAGGTCATTGAGGGCGGCAGCCTTGTCCCCTCCCCTGGCGGCGCACTCGGCGCGGATCAGATATACCTCGTCCGTCGCCAACCCGCTAAAACAATATGAGCTGCCATTATAGCTGCCTTTCAGATAAGCCAGGCCGTTCGAGGTCCTGTAAAAGACGTTTTTTCTTAGATCCCCCGGCGCATAGGAAGCATACAGGTTGGAGTCGACGATCAGGTTCGATCGGAGGCCTCCGCCTACGAATAAGCCGGAAGATCGGTACATGACGCTTTGATACAAGGTCTCGGGATTCGAATTATAAATAGGAAAGGTTTTCGTAAA
The DNA here is from genome assembly GCA_035546735.1 of Puia sp. Classification (GTDB taxonomy): domain Bacteria; phylum Bacteroidota; class Bacteroidia; order Chitinophagales; family Chitinophagaceae; genus Puia. Next base: position 7,928 of record DASZWE010000172.1, on the reverse strand, counting down.
ATGTACCGTATCATACCCGATCAACGTATTGTACATCTGAAGACAGTTGTTGGCATAGCTACCCGCCAGGTTATAAGCCCGCATGCTCAAACAGACCCGCGCCAGCAAGGCCAGGGCCGCCGGCTTTGAAGGACGATTGAGGTTATTCGTCGGTACGGGGTCAGGTAATAACCCGACAGCCTCCTGCAGGTCGGTCAATATCTGCTCATACGTTGCCTGGACGGAAGCACGGGTGCTTGGTTTATTCACATCGGCGATCAGCCTGAGCGGGATGCCATTATCGCTGGCAGCGCTGGTAGAATCGTATAGCGGCGCAAATACCTGGGACAGATTATGAAATGCATACGCCCGGAGGAACAGGGCCGTCCCCTTGATCGTATTCCATTGCACCTGGTTCGTTTCATCGGGCTTTATGTTGACGAGGCCATCCAGCACAACATTGGCATAGAACACCTGCTGATACGGGATATCCCAATCCGGCACCTGCCCTATCCCATCGTAAATGTCCTGGGCCCAGGTATAGGCGTTTTGCTCTTTTACCACCAATCCCTGCCAGACGCTATAGGTCGTATAAAAATTGTCCGCCGACAATTCTCCCAGTTCCGGCGTCTCCTGCATAATATACTGGTTATCCATCAAGGTTTGAAAATCATTCAGGGTAGTCGGCACGACCAGTCTTGTATCAGGCTTCTTATCCAAAAAGGGAGACTTACCACAGCCTAAAAGGTTTCCTGTGGTCATCAATAACAGGTAAAAGGCTACCCGTCTGCGACGTACTCTTTTCATACACCTCGATTTTAAAATTCCAGCTTGCATCCCAGGGCCAGCGTCCGGGGATTGGGTAGGCTGTTTATATAATCCGGATCAATGCTTCGATGACTGGCCCTCCAAAGGATACCGATATTATTGGCATAAAGATAAAACCGTACGGCCTGAACGGGCCACCCGGAATGGGGTTTCCTGACCAGGTCGTAGCTCAGCCGGATATCCTGTAGCCGGATATGATCTCCTTTTTCGATCAGCACTTCCGAATTCTCATAAAAATCATCCCGGTTGAGGTTGGCTTTTGCAGGACGGGACGGCACATTGGTGATCTGTTCATCCCCGGGCTTCTGCCAGCGAAGCTCGTAGTCCGCGTTCCCACGTGACGTGCCATTGTACAATGCGTAATATAGTATGGAATTCCTGCGAAAATAATAGCCCAATTTAAAAACGATATTGAATGATAGTTCGAATTGCTTCCAGTCAAAGGTATTACGCCAACTCCCAAAAAAAGGTGGGTTGGCCGGTCCCTTATAGATCAGGCTGTTTACAGGTGCATTCAGAATGGCGCTGTATGTCGTATCAGGTTTACCCCCTATGTAACCCAGCGGATCGCCGGAGTTATGGTCGAGCCCCTCCCATTTCAGGGCATAGATGGAATACAGCGGATGACCAACCAGCGGATTAAGCGAATTCACCTCAAAATACCCGCTTACAGAAGGTTGTGTCACCGCATAACGGGTCACCTTATCCTGCGCAAAGCTCATCAGCCAGTCATTGCTCCATCTGAGCCGCCCTTTCAAGTTCAGGGTATGCAAAGTAAGGTCAAAACCCTGCGCCGTCATATTGGCCGTATTCCCCGTAAAAGTCGGGACGCCCGAAGTAGGGTCCATTATTGTCTGCCCGATAAGATCCTTGCCATTCTTGGAGAAATATTCCAACGCGCCTGTCAGACGGTTGTTCTTACTGGCAAAGTCCAATCCTACATTAAAAGTACCTATCTTCTCCCATCGTAAGGAAGGATTCGGAGGATTGACGATGCTGGAAAAAAGCTCTCCATAATCATTTGGTATACCATTCATCTGGGCTGTCGTATAAGCCGATACAGACCTGTCTACATTCCCATTATACCCATATGTGATCCTCATCTTCAAAAAAGGCAGCCAGGACACATTGTAAAACCCCTCCTTCGACAATTCCCAGGCAGCGCCTGTAGACCACAACGGCACGCCTTTTTGGTTGGCCTCCACCCCAAATAGATTTGATTCATCCCTCCGGGCGCTGGCCGATACTATATATCGCTGACGGAATGTGTACGCCGCATTGGCATAAAAGGAAAGGAACCGGTCCGATGTACCATAATGAAGCTCATTATTGGGGATCTTGGAGAGATTCCCGGTGTAATATTGATAGAAGTAGTCGGTATTGTCCACGGCCACGCCGTTAGGGGTAGTCGGTGTAATGCCATACAGCCGGGTATTATCCACACGGCCCTCAACATCCCTTAGCTCCCAGCCCGCCAGGGCATTCAGCTTATGATCCGGTGAGAATACATGATCGTAATTCAATTGCAGGCGTAAATTATTGGCGTCATATCGGTTGAACATTTTATCCATGATCCCGCCCCTGGGCACAGCCCAGACATAATTCCCATTGTCATCCCGGGCAAATGAATTGATAAGATCACGGGTAAAAAAGACCTGCTGACTTTGAAAATTTTTTTCGTTCCCCGCCCCATGCTGATATTGGTAATAAAGGTTGGCCTTGAGCCCATCCCGGATATTATAACGCAATCCCATATTCAATCGAAGGTCGGCAATATTTATTTTATCATTTGCATTGCGTAAGTCATCCAACGGGCGGTAATGCCAATCCAGCAATTGCCCCTCACCCACCGTATCTACAAAAGACAATCGGAAATCTGACGCAATGGCTAAGGGCTTTCCGTTTGCATCTTTCAACGTTGTATAAGGATAGTTTACATTAATGCCCCCGATGTTATTATTCCATCCCACACTATTCACATAGCTGACATCCGTGTTCAGCTCCAGCTTTTTCGGCACGATGCTCCACGTATTGCTTCCATTGAATGTTACGCGGTTATATTGATTTCGTACCAGGTTATATACATCCTTATTATATCCCGCCGATATGAAATAGTGATCCTTTTTTCCTCCTCCGCTAAAATTCAGGTCATACAGCTGGCTCACGCTGGGCTGGTAATAATACTTTTTCAGGTCCCGCCGGGTATCGATCTGTGAAAGAGAATCCAGTTTGTATTCCACATTATTATTGGCTGCCATTATCTCCACTGCTGGTGACAGCGCAGGAAATAGGGGGCTATTGATCCTTGCGTTATAATATCCCGAATCATACAGGAACCTTTCCACCTCGATATAATCCTTCGAAGAAAGTATAGGCTGATAATACAGGTCCGGTTTCTCCCCCACCGTCAGGCTTGTCGTAAAGCTCCATTTTTTCGCCTGGCTGTATTTTCCCTTCTTCGTGGTCATCACAATGACCCCATTCCCCGAAAAAGCTCCCCAAATGCTCGCAGCCGCTGCATCCTTCAACACCGTGACGGACTCTATATCCTCCGGGTTGATATTATTGATGTTTCCGCTGTACGGGAAATTATCTATTACGATCAATGGATCAGGATTACCCAAAATAGTGCTCCTGCCCCGGATCGTGACAGTCGATTGATTGACGCCAGGCACAATATTCTTATTAAATATCAAGCTGCTCGTCACCCCATCCAGTCGATCCATAATGCCCGTCGATACCCTCCTCTCGATCACCGCATTGGGCACCTGGCTATAACTACCCGTCGCCCTCTCCTTGGGCACATCCTGGTAACCCGTATGCGCCGGCCCCACTACAGAAGCTTCCGCCAGCTCGATGATCTTTGCCTTTACCTCCACCTTTACTTCCGTCTGCCCATTATACGGTATCTCCTTCGTCTCGTAGCTGACACTGGAGATCATAATGCTCGTATCCTGCCTGCCCAAAAAAATACTAAATCCGCCCAGCTCATCCGTAAGAGCAGTCGAAGATCTACCCGTCCCTTTCGAAATAACAGCAGCTCCCGGTACAGGTTCCTGCTTCTCATTAAGGACGTACCCCTTCAATAAATAATCCTTTGTCCTGATCACATGAATGGAGATAGCCCCATCCACCATCTCATAACGCAATGGCTGATCTTTAAAACACATCTTCAGCGCTTCCTTATAAGGCATATCCTTCACGAATATCGTTACCTTATGAGCTACTTGCGCCCATGACGATTCTCCAAAAAAAGTAATGCCGGTCTGCCGTCTGATGGCAGTGAGCACCTTTTCAAGCGTCGCATTCTTTTCTGAAAGCGTGACGGTAGGCTCTGAAGATTGACAATAAACAGAAATGCTCCGATGAAGACAGGCGACAAGTAATATAAAAGCAATTCGTTTGGTTGAGCCCATGTAGGCAGGTTATTAATAAATAAAGTTACAGCTCGCAAGCCATGAGTAAATATAAAATAAATACTTAGCATACTTATCTATTTACTACCCATGACGGCGGGCTGTAACTGGCGGACTCGGTTCAATGGTTATGGACAATATGGTGCTTAGTGCATCACCGTAATTATTTTTCCATTTTGTTTACAGTGTATGCCTTGATCCTCTAATTGATTCAAGATCTGGGATATATTGGATTTTCGTGAGAAGTTGCCGGTAAAACGCTTGTTCGGCACTCCTGATTGGTAGCGTATTTCTACGTCATAGCAGCGGGCAATTGCCTGCATCACGGTAGAGAGGTTGTCATCCTTGAAATCTAAACCTCCACTCTTCCAGGATAAGACCGCATCGATATTTATTCCGCGTATAAGCCTCATCGAAGGATCACTTCCCGATGGAGGATAATTAATTTCAGCCTGATCACCCGGCTTGAGCTGTAAAGTCTGAGAACCCCTGACCACTTTTACAGCCCCATCGACCAGCGTCGTCTTGCTGGTGGATTCCTCGTCATAAGCCTTTACGTTGAAATGCGTCCCTAACACCTCTATCTCTGCATTCCTGATCTTAACGTGAAAAGGCTTTGTAACGTTGCCCGTTACCTCAAAATAACCTTCCCCCGACAATTCAACCGTACGCTCACCACCGTTGAAAGAAACAGGGACCTTTAATGTACTGGCGGCATTCAACCATATCTTACTGCCATCTGCCAGTGTAAATTCCCGCTGCATTCCACCACGAGGCACCGTGTATGTATTATAAAGAGCGCCGGATTGATTGCCTGTTGTCACCACGTTCTTGTCACCCGAATGATTGTTGTACAGAAGATATCCACCCGACAACAACAACAGCACCACTGACGCTGCTGCAACCCATGGATTCCTGATATACCTGCCAGGGTTCATCTTCCTCACTGGCGCCTGTGCCTGCTCATCCGCCTGATCAAGTCTTTGTTCCAGCTGAAGGGCCCATTCCGGAGAAGGAGCCACATCTGGTAATGACCATTGCTCGAATAAAGCCTCATGTTCTTCCGCAATAATTCCCAGTTCTTCTATCGAGGCATCCCGGAGCCATGTTAAGAACGCCGCATATTCCTCCGGGGAGTATTCCCCTTTAACGAAATTTGCTACAAATAACCTGGCGTCCTTTAAACTCATAAAAATAAGGTGATATGATAAAGACACATCCCAATAAGCAAAGGATACCCCGAAAGCCGGATATTTTTAAAGAATTGTAGAAAAAATCGCAAAAAACTGAGGATCAATAGATTAAAAAGCATCTTATTTATCAAGAAGAGAAAGAAAGGCCAATAAAAGAAGCGACATCTCAGCATGCTCCAGCAAATATTGCCGGACAAATGCGGTAGCAGCATACAGCTGTTTCTTTACCCCCGCCCTGGTAATTTTCAGCTTCTCCGCGATCTCATCCAGGGTCAGCCCCTCCTCGACACTCATCTTCAAAATTTTTTTTCTGCCGGGCGGCAGCTTTTCCATCCCTTCGACAGCTATGGAATAATACTGCTTATACAAAAAAGCATTCTCCGCATGATGCTCGCCTGCCGTATCCATCGTCTCATTCAGCTCGCTCGTCCTTTGCTGCACCCTCATCGACCGCATATAGTTAAAGACCAAATTCCGGGTCAGCATAAAAAGATATCCCCTGAAGGACTCTATCCCCGCCAAACGCTCCCGCTTCTCCCAGATACGCACAAATACATCCTGTGTCAGCTCATCTAAATTGTCCCTGGAGGGCACAAAAAGACTTATATACTTTTGGATCACTTTGAAATATTGCCCGTACAATACCTTAAAGGCATCTCTGTCCCCTTGGGCTATACGCTGCAACGAATCTTTTTCATTATATATAATCTCTAATGACACAGGATTTTAGCCTAAGGTTCTGCTCAAAAAAGGAAAGAATGTGTTATTACGGCAACTATCAGGCCATATACGGCTCGCCAACAGGAGGATGAACAGGGTTTCGAGGAGTAGCATGCAGGGTTATCCAATTATTACTGATAAAAATAACGAGATATTCCGGTGTAACCCTAACTGCGGTCAAAAAAAGATGCCGCACTTTTTATAAATGTATTTCCGGGATGAGAACAGGGACAAAAAAGCCCCCTCATCCACCTTCCGGCGGACGAGGGAGCTCCTATTCTTATTAAAAACGTTTAATCCAGTGGCGTCGCGTCCAGGATCACTACCTTGGCAATAACATCCCCGCTGGGCAATGACGGAGTCGAACCATTCAACGTATGAAACCCTATGTACACCGAGCTGTTCCAGTGCAGGGTATTATACGACACCCCACCTTCCTCGGCCGGCAGCTCATCATAGGTATTCCCGCCGTCGAAAGAAAGATAAACCATTACAGCACCATTGGCAACGATCTGATCATCCACTTCCGGTACATTCAGAACAACAGCATACTGGTTCAGCGGACTGCTTCCGGTATAAGTATCGGCAGTCCAATCCGAATTGTGAATGGTGTAAATGGCAGAAAAACCCTGATCCACTACCTGGGTAACATGTTTCGTACAGGAACCCAATGCAAATAAGGATACAAAAAAAGCAACAATCATGGTCGTTCGGGTCAATACAGCGTGTTTTGTCATACTAGCGGTTTTACGTGTGTTTTAGTCTTTCCTTAAAAGAGTACCTTCATTCAAATGCAAATAACTTACCGGTTATTGCCTTTAGGACATACATAAAAAGAAAAAGTTTAAATTTTCGGCCCTTCGGTTACAAATAAAAATACCTCCGGGCCGAAAATGGCTCATGATGGAGGCCTTCGTCGGACCTGCTTCGACACGGTCCTCCTCGGTCGTAACCTTCGCTACGCTTGGTTACGGACAACCGACCCGTGGTCGGTTATTAAAATTTAGTTAATGATGCCCCAGCAGTATCCGGATACCCACTAACCCCAGGCTGACGGCCAGCGCCCGCTCAATGACGCGGCCCTTGACACGATGTGAAAAATAAGCCCCTGCCTGCGCTCCAATGATGGCTCCAATACCCAGACAAAAAACCATTCGCTGTATAGCAGGATCATGGTAGCTGCCCTGTAGGATATGCACCACCACGCTGACCACCGACATGACGGCCAGGATAAAATGAGACGTAGCAGTAGCGACATGCACAGGGAACTGTAACCAGTTGATCAGGGCCGGCACATGGATAATACCACCCCCGATACCCAGGATGGGGGAAATAAACCCCACGATCAGGCTAATGCCCCACCCGATATATTTAGAAAAAGAATAACGATAGGTCTCTCCGCTCTTATCCGTCAAAATACGCACCTGCGTCGATCTTCCATATCCCTTGTTCACAGGTATCTTCTGACGCCCTTCCTTCTTCAACAACAGATACAATGCCAGCAACACCAGCAACGACCCGAATACAATAGCAAAAAATGATCTTGAGATATACCGCGTGACCATTACCCCTATAATGCTTCCCGGTATGGTGAAGGCCGCAAATTGTATACCTGCCCGATAATCGATCCGCTGCGCCCTCCCATAGGCCACGGTCCCCGAAACAGCATTGCATGCTACAATAGCCATCGATATGGCCGTGATAGTTTCCGGCTGCAAAGAAGGATATAAAAAAAGCAGAACAGGCACTAAAATAAATCCTCCCCCAGCCCCTATCAACGTTCCGAGCCCCC
>DASZWE010000171.1:0-4014 GCA_035546735.1 Puia sp. | reverse complement strand
CATCCGTGGAAAATACATAGACAGAGTCATGTACGGTGACCCCTGCCGCATTCTTATACGTCGTATCCACCTTCTTATACAATATTTTTCCGGCGGCGAAGGTATCCACGTTGGCGACGGGATAAAAAGCGTGGTTGATGCTGTCCCCCAGCCTGTTCAGGAATTTGTCCTGGTCGGGGGTCAGGCTCTGGTTGATGGGCGAGTTCCGCGAATCGCTGTTACTGAACAGTCCCATCCGGACCTTTAGCTTATTGCTGAGGACGGCCTCGTCATAGAGGTAAAGGTTCACATTGAGATAGTTCCTGTCCGCATATTCGAATTCCACCTGTATACGGGCGTCCTGCGTGATCATACGACCCGCCGTGAACGTTATCTCCGCCGTATTGTAGTTGATCACATAGTCCTGGTCCTCGCCTCTTTGCATCAGCTGCCCGTCGATGTATACCTTTTCCGTACCCGCCAGCACGATAAAATAAAGCTCTCCATTCGCGCCCTGTAATTTATAGGGCCCCTGGTTCCCTTCCAATCCCTGAAATATGTTCCGGGTGAACTTTCCCTTGGCAATGGCCGCGCTGACAAGGGCCTTATTGGAAAAGTTCTTCGAGATCTGGTTGGTGGTCTCGAAGGAGGCGCCCTGCATCCGCTTGTAAAAGTTCAGAAAGTAGTTCTGATTCTGCCGGAGGTCGATATCCCCCATGGACAGGGCCCAGTTCCTTTTCGAAAATTGAAGAAAGATCTTGTCGAACTCATTCAGGTCAGCCGTAGTACCGTCCGGCTGAATGGGGATATTGTTGTCGGTGATAGCCGCTGATATTTGAATGCTGTCGGCCAGGTAGCCGCTGATCTGCAGGTTGAGGTTGGAGGTGACTACGGCATCCTGGCTGTTGCCAAACGTAATGCTCCGCCCAAAGCTGCCGTTATAGGTGATATTGCCGAAGTTGAAGAAGTTATCGTTATTCATCATCCTGGACCCGCCATTGAATACATAAGGGCTGGCCAAAAAATGGCTCTCGATACTATCATAGCTGAAATGCCGGGCGGGCGCATTCAGACGGAAAGGCAGGCTGCGGTAGACCACCAGGATACTATCCCGGCCGGGAGGAAGATGTTTCCAGGTCAACGTCCCGTTGACCCAGTCGACGCTATAGTCCGTATCGCTGACATCCTTGGGGAAAAAGGCGCCAGGGACAATGCTGGACGAGTCGAAGGGTATCCTGCCTTCCCTGACGGGTATATATTTCCGGTGGAGATTCGATAGACTGGAGACGGCCGGACGGGGCTGGCGGGCCGGTGACACAGGAGGAGGCACCGGACGGGGAGGTTGAAGGATATTTTTCCCGGGTTTTAAGGTATCCGCCGGATGCCGGGCGCTGTCAGGCAACGACGAACCCAGCGGGGGCCGCTGCCCTATCGCCACAAAGGATACGCCACAAAGCAAGCCCAATATAAGCAGCCTTACAATCAACAACCTGTGATTTCTTTTAAAATGCTTAAAAGTAGGAATTATTGTACGGCCCTTCGGTGATCCTGAAAAGTACCTCGGGCCGTACATGTCTAATGATGGCCCTTCGGGCAACCGACCTGTGGTCGCTTTTGGCCCTTCGGTGATCCTGAAAAGTACCTCGGGCCGCCGGATCACCAATTTGTAAAGATTTAACAAATACCGGGTTACGGCCGGCCCGTCCCCCTTGTCAATAGGCAATATTCCCGCAATTAAACCCTTTACCAAGACATGAATACAAAATTACCCTTACTGCTGCTTATCGTATCTTCCCTGGCCCTTCCCGGCTGCTACCCGCCCCCTCAACAGGCTTATTATGTCAGTCCTGTCAACGGATACGCCACGCAATACCATCCCCTGCCACAGGTGACGGACAGCACCCATACGGCCTTTTATGCCGAAGCCGGCTTTTTCTCAGGTTCGGCCAATACACATGGCAAAGACTATCTGAACGCCTTTCACGGCTCATTCACCATTGCCCATCACACAGGCAATCTGCAAGCCTGGTATGGCGGCGACCTGTCCCTGGGCACCTATCACATGGGATATTGGGACACCAGCGTTGGCAGCCGAACCTACCCTATACAGTCAACGGTGCCATTCCAGCCGGATGTACTGGATAACTGGTCAGGCGCCCATTCTTTTGGAGCCGTAGGCTTTCACGGAGGAGCCAACGTCGTCGTTCCGATGAACGGTGGGGAATGGCGGGTCATCGGTGTGGAAGGCTCCGTTAACCATGAATTTGGCCAATACCTGGCCATCCGTCAAAAAATCCCTGATTCTGCCGCCTCCATCATCGCCCGTGGCGCTGCTTATGGGACATTTGGCATCAACTCAGAAATCGTCGGGAGCACTAAAAATGGAGAATTCGGGTTTCGCATGGCAGTAGGAACGGTCATTGGAAATCCCTACACGAATCCGCATGTCTATGATTACAGCAACGGGCATTCTATTTCTTATGGCTACCTATGCCTTTCCACGCATTATACCTATCAGAAATATACCTTCTATGGACAGCTCAATTTTGCCACCAAGGCGGATGGGATCAGCTTTGGCCTTGCCTACCGGCTGAACAAGCCACGTGTCGGCCCCGCCAAGACCTCTCACCGACGTGAAGTGCTGTACGGAAAATAAACAGATGGGCAGCGGGCCTATACCTTCACCAGGCTCTCCCTGGGATAAAGCTCCTCGCGCAGCTGCTTTACCCGCAGATCCGCCAGGTATTCATCAAAGGACATCAGCCTGTCGATGATGCCGCCGGGCGTCAGCTCGATGACACGATTAGCTACGGTTTGCAAAAAGGTATGGTCATGGGATGTCAGCAGGACGATGCCTTTGAAGTTGCTCATGCTTTCGTTGAAGGACTGGATGGATTCCAGGTCCAGGTGGTTGGTAGGCTCGTCCAGGATGACCACATTGGGGTCCTGCAGCATCATCCGGCTGATCATGCAACGCACTTTCTCACCACCGGAAAGAACAGCCGTCTTTTTCAATACCTCATCCCCGCTGAATAACATCTTCCCAAGGAATCCCCGCAGGAATGGCTCATCCACGTCCGTGACATGGGAGGGTACATACTGCCGCAGCCAGTCCATCAGGTTGATGTCCTTCCCTGAAAAGAAGGCGCTGTTGTCATTGGGCAGATAAGCCTTTGTTACGGTGGTGCCCCATTCCAGCTTGCCGCCATCGGCAGACATGTCCCCATCGATGATATTGAAAAAGCTGGTCAATGCCAGATGATCCCTGCTGACAAAGGCGATCTTATCCCCTTTGTTGACGCTAAAGCTGACGTTGGAGAAAAGGGTCCTGCCATCCTCGGCCTTTTTGGATAGCTTTTCTATGTTCAGTATCTGGTTGCCCACCTCTCTCTGCTGTTTGAAGATGATACCGGGGTATCTGCGGTTGGACGGCTCGATCTCTTCGATCGTGAGCTTTTCCAGGGCTTTCTTACGCGATGTGGCTTGCTTGGATTTGCTGGCATTGGCGGAAAACCGTGCAATGAACTCCAGCAACGCTGCTCTCTTATCTTCCGTCTTCTTATTCTTATCCGACAATTGACGGGCCATCAGCTGGGACGACTCGTACCAGAAAGTATAGTTACCTGTAAAGATCTTTATTTTCTGCCTGTCCACATCCGCCACATGCGTACATACGGCATCCAGGAAGTGACGGTCGTGGGATACAACGATGACGATATTCTCATAATCCGCGAGGAAGTTCTCCAGCCAGTTGATCGTCTCCACGTCCAGGTCGTTGGTAGGTTCGTCCAGGATGAGTATATCCGGATTGCCGAAGAGGGCCTGTGCCAGCAATACCCGCACTTTCAACGCACCCGCCAGCTCCTTCATCAGCACGCCATGCAGGGATTCCTTTACACCCAGGTCGCTCAGCAGGGCTGCGGCATCGCTCTCGGCGGTATAGCCCCCCATCTCTCCAAACTCGCCTTCCAGCTCTCCCGCCCGGATACCATCCTCCTCTGTAAAATTTTCTTTGGCATAAATGGCATCCCGTTC
>DASZWE010000170.1:0-4952 GCA_035546735.1 Puia sp. | reverse complement strand
CTGCCAGACAGGCTCCTTGCCTTCCTCCACGATCACATACTCGAACGTATCCGCCACCCCCTCCGGATAATTGATCAGCACACCCAGCGTAGCGATGATCGCCCCCCCCGTACCCTCGAACTTTATATACGACTGCTGATGCTTCAACCCGAAATCATGACAGTGATTGGTCAGTATATTCGCACGCACCATCTGCCCATAATCCATAATGATATTGGTCCGCACGGAAGCCAGCGATGACATGGCTGGATGCCCTACGGTCCTGGCATAAATACGCGCGGGATTGCCTAGAAAGCTCCGTACAAGGTCGATATAATGTATGCTGTGATAGAGTATCTCCACCCGGGGACTGCTAAAAAGAAAATCCCATAAATGCCAGGGAGTATATACATTGACGTTTACCTCGATATCGCATAGCTCGCCGATCAGCCCTCCCCGGATAATACTCCGGGCCGCATTGATAAAAGGTGCATAGCGCAGCTGAAAATTTACCCCGGCCACCATCTGCATCCGCCGGGTGAGATCCAATATCTCCCTTGCCATGGCAAGATCCTCGCCCATGGGCTTTTGCATCAGCACCACAGCCCCCCGCGGCAACCGCTCCAACACAGACAGTACAGCCGACCCCGGCACCGCCACATCGAAGACCACCGATCCCGGCGCACGCGACAACAGCTCCTCCATGCTCCGGTACACGACGGGGATACCCCATTTCTCAGCCACCCTCGCAGCCTTCCCCTCATCCAGGTCATAAATGCCCGCCACAGGGAACCCCGCTGCCTTATAAGCCGGCAGATGCGCATCGCTCACAATCCCCCCCGCCCCGATCAACACTATCGGCCGCACCTGCTCCGGCATAGTGCAGCTGGTCTCTATTATCATACTTGTGTTTTAAAAGTCATCGATCCGTCAAAGTATCACCCCATCCGGCCCCAGTATCCCTCCAAAAGGCCCTATCGGCTCGCCAGCGCCATCACCACCCCGGCGATCACCAGCACCAATATACCAATATTGTTCAGACGGATCGTCTCCCTCGACACTCCTTTCCACTCGGAATAATAATACCCCCATAAATTACTGGCCACGACCATAAAAGACATATGCACGCTCCAGTTGGCATAGCTGTACGTCCCCATATAAAAGGCCGCCATCCCATAAAAAACAAATTGCAGATACCACAAAGCCCCCACGAGGAAAGAAAAAAGATAGTTCGCCCTCAGCCGCCCCTCTCCCTTCACCTCCCGGTAATCCGAAAAAGTCCTGTTCCGGAAATTCATAAACAGACAATACAGCAGGTTTACGGTAATACCCCCCAGCAGCTCCACAAAGAACACGGGCATCGACGCCCACAAAGGAGACGCCCCCGCCGCAATGGCCCTCTGCCGGATAGGCTCACCCGCATTGATCCCAAAAGCAAAACAGGCACAGCATATCCCCGCCACCAACGCAATGACCACTCCCTTCCTGAACTGAAAGCTGCCCGCATCCCCCTCCTTTCCATCCCCTCCCTCGGTCCCCTCACCCGCTCCACTGTTCGCCGAAGCCCGCTCCTGATCCCGCCGCATCCCCGCCCTTCCACAAATAGCGATCCCCACCAGCGACAAACCCACGCTCAGCAACATGACCCTCCCCGAAGAAGTGGACAGTACCTCTCCCATCCTGCCCGTGACCAGTATCGGCACCAGGGTCCCTAAAGAAGAAAGAAAACCAGTGGCAATGGAGAAACCCAACGCCAGCCCGATCAGACGTATCGCCATCCCCCAGGCCAGACCACCCAGCCCCCATAGAAATCCAAAAAGCCAGGTATACCCGATCGTGGAAAAAGGAACATCCCCCAGCACCTCAGACAGCCCGGGTATAGCCAGAAACGCCAGCAAAAAAGGCAGCACCAGCCAGGCCACCACTCCCTGCACAGCCCAAAGACTCTCCCAGGCCCAGCCCCTGACGCCCTTCAATGGCACATAACTGCTGCCCGCGGAAATACCTCCAAGGATCAGCATGCTCAACCCTATCACTATATTCATATAGCCAGGTTATAAAATTGTATCGCATTCTGGAAAAACAGCTTCTGCCGCCCGCCGGAGGCAGGTCCCATCAGCCTGTCCACGATGGATAAATACGCCTCCCAGGCCTTTTCATAGCTCCCCGCCAACAGACACACAGGCCAGTCCCCACCCAAAAATGCCCGGTCCGCGCCAAACCACTCCAATGCCGTCGATATATACGGCTCCAGGTCCGCCGCCTTCCATCCCTCAAAATTCCCCGACGTTGTCCCCAAACCCGAGATCTTGATAAAGAAATTGTCATGTTGCGCCGCCACCCGCATCAGCTCCCCCCACTGTCCAAATCGCTCTCCGCTGGCCATCGGCGGTTGATTGAGATGGTCGAATACCATCCGCAAACCCGGCACCCTTTCCGCCACTTCCAGCGCGGTTACGATATGCCCGGGCAGCACCCCCACTATATCATAAGGCAGCCCCTTCGACGCCAGCAAAGACAAACTTTCCAGCACCCTCTCCTGCAACAGCCATCCCGGGTCCTTCTCGTCATGTATCAGATGCCGCACCCCCTTGAACAACGGGTGAGCCCCATACCCCTCTTCCAGCACACGCGCCACCGCCGCCGGGTCCTCCAGCGGCAGCCACCCCACTACACCTGCGATCCAATCGGTGGCAACTGCATTCTCCAGCATCCAAAGACTATCGGCCGAATTGTTCGCCGCCTGCACCAGGACCCCCGCAGTAATGCCCGCCGCCTTACGCGCACTCTCCAGCTCCTCCAGCGCATAATTCCTGTTCAGAATGGATGTATTCCCCTCCAGCCATGCATAGCTTGCCTTGCTGAAATTCCAGATATGTACATGTGTGTCGATGATCATACATAAATTTAGCTGATCAATCCGAATTCCGCATCGATCCGCTCATTATGCTCACCCAACAGGGGCGCGCCGGTCTCCGAGAAAACCACCTGCCCGTCTATCCGGATGGGACAACGGGTTGTTTTAATGGAAAGCCCATTGCTCGTCCGCACCTTCAGTTCCATATTCAACATCTTATACCCCGTCTCCCGCATCAGCTGATCATAATTCAGCACCTTGGCGCACCAGATATCGGCAGGTTGCAACATCGGCAGCCACTCATCCACGCTGCGCGTGAGCAGATGCATACCCAATATCTCTTTAATATCATCCCTTTTATCAAACCATTGACTGCTGTCCGTATATACCTCCAGCGCCGGACAGCCCAGCAAACGCCCCAGCAAAGGCACATCATTCATGGCCAGGGACAGATAGCCGTCCGCTGTCTTGTATATACCATAGGGCGCCGGCACATAGGCATTCCCGTTACTGATCCTGCTCCGGACAGGCAGCTGCCGGCCGTCATTGAAGAAGCAGGTCAGCGCCTCGAATTGAAAATCCAGTATGGACTCCAGCATGCTCACCTGCACCAGTCCTCCCTCTCCATCCACCCCCCTGCGATAGAGGGCCGCCAGCACCCCTTGCGTCAGATGCGTCCCCGCCAGTATATCCACCACGGCCACCCCCATGGGAGTAGGACGCTGATCCCTGTTATTGCTTAGCCAGGTCAGACCCGAAAGAGATTGCACAAGCAGGTCCTGCCCGGGCAGATCCTTCCACGGCCCCTCGCTCCCATACCCATTCACCTCTCCATAAATGATCCGTGGATTCAATTGCCGGACAGTCTCATAGTCCAGCCCGATTCGCTCCATGACCCCGGGACGAAAATTATGCAGCATGATATCGGCTTGCCGTATCAGCTTCTTTACTTTCTCCAGGTCATCCGCTTTCTTCAGGTCGGCAGAGTAGCTCTGCTTGTTCCGGTTGATAGCATGAAAGATAGTAGACTCACCTTCTATCCGCACATCCGATACATACAGCTGACGACAAATATCCCCCGTACCGGGACGCTCGATCTTTATCACCCGCGCCCCCAGATCGGCCAGCCGCAATCCCGCCGAAGGACCGGAAAGGAACTGGCTAAAATCAACAACGATCATATCCTGCAGTGGTCCCATTGACAAACATTATTTTAATAGCTCCCTGACAATACTGTCCCTGTCACCCCCCAGCAAAGGGGCCGCCTTTTCAGATACCATCTTCCGCCCATTCATCCGGATAGGACAACGGGTCGTGACGATGGACGCACCGTCCCGGGTGACGATCTCCTGCTCCATCTCCAGGCACCGATAACCTTCTTCCTCCATCAACCCATTCCAGTCCAGCACCTGCATGGCCCACATATCCTCGGCATGCAATCGGTCCAGCCAGTACGCCACGGGCTGCCCGGCTAAATGATCCCCGATGATTTGCTTGATCTCATCCCGGTGACTGAACGCCTGCTCCTGGCTGTATTGCCCCAGCTCCTTCGAATGAAGGACACGGGCCAGCTGTGGTATATTGACCATCGCTATGGCGATATGCCCGTCAGATGCCTGGTAGATCCCATAAGGTGCGCTCAACAACGGATTGCCATTGCTGAACTTGCTCCGCCGCGGCAATTCGCCGCTGGTATGATAAGTAGTAAGGAATTCAAACTGAAAATCCAGCAGCGACTCCAGCATGCTGATCTCTATCAGGCCGCCCTCACCCGTTCGCTGTCTGCGGACCAGCGCCGCCAGTATGCCCTGCACGAGCTGCGCTCCGCAAAGACTATCCGCAATGGACAGCCCAAAAGGCATGGGATGATCCTTTTCATTACCGGTCATATACGCCAGCCCGCTCATGGATTGCAGCAGCAGGTCCTGCCCGGGCAGATCCTTCCAGGGCCCCTCCTTGCCATACCCGCTGATGGCGGCATATACCAGCCGTGGATTGATCGATCGCACCGCCGCATAGTCCAGCCCTGCGCCTTCCATAACCCCCGGACGAAAATTATGCGTCAGCACATCCGCCTTCTCTATCAATCGCCGGACCAGCGCAATATCCTCGGCCG
>DASZWE010000169.1:0-4192 GCA_035546735.1 Puia sp. | reverse complement strand
GTAAGCCCGTAACTTATCCTTTCCTTCCTGGCTCATCCATTCTGTCGTCCAGGCAGGAGAAAGTACGGTAGTGACCTTGACGTGCCCGTATCCATGCTGGTTAAGCGTAGTCATTATCTCCTTCCGGATCATATCCATGGCCGGACAGCCGCTATACGTCGGGGTTATGACTATCTCCAGCTGGTCATGGCCGGAGCCGGGGGCTTCAAGGGCGGCTGGCTGGTCTTCTTCAGGGGTCTGATGGGGAATCGTCTGGATTTCTCGTGACACCACATGAAGGGCTGACGGGTCGCGTTCCGGGGTCCTATGAGAGATGGCCTCGTCGTCTCCTGATCTCTCCAGGGGGAGCGGCCCGGCGTCCCCGGGTGGAACTACCCGGATGTCGCGAACAATACCCAGGTCCAATATGGATAATACGGGTACTTCCGGGTCGTGGACCTCTCCCAGTAACTTCCGGATCCCGGCAATATCTATATTTTTATTTGTCGTCACCATTCACATCCGGGATAAGCTCTTTGTAGAAATTGCATCTCCGCCAGGACATACCCTAATTGTTCCGTATGTCTTCCTTCCTTGCCGCCTGTCTGCATCCATATGGGGGGAGGATAGGAGATGCCTGCTTCGTCAAATACTTCTTTTACTTTTTCTTCCCATGGCGGACGCAGCGTTGAAAGGTCGGGACTAATACCTTTGGCGGCTGTTTCCTGTTCATAGGGGGCTGTCGCATGCAATTCACCCGTGAACTTCCAAAGCTCATCCAGGGCATTCGTCATCCGGGTGTGACTTTCTTCTGTGCCATCGCCCAGCCGGATGACCCATTCGCTGCTCCAGCGGAGGTGATATATGCCTTCTTTGTGCGATTTGGCAGCAATCGCGGCCAGGGTCTTGTCCCTGCCTTGCGCCAATTGTTCATAAAGGGCCGTCTGGTAGGCGCTGAAAAAGAATTGCCGGAGGATAGTCCTGGCCCAATCGCCATTGCCCTGTTCTACCAGGAGACAATTTCTAAAATCCCAGCCGTCGCGGAGATAGGCCAGCTGATCTTCCGTCACCTGTCCGGGTGCGCTGCTGGCGGGGACCGATACGTCTATCAGGCCGGTGTGGCCACTGGCATTGATCAGCGTGGCTGCATATTGATAGAAGTTCCTTGCCTGGCCTATCAGGTCCAGCGCAATGTTGGAAAGTGCGATGTCCTGTTCGAGGATGGGGCCATGTCCTGTCCACTCGCTGTTGCGATGACCCAGGATCAGGCTGTCGTCTGCCAAATGGAGGGTATATTGAATGAGCGCTGCTGTCATTACATATGCTTTAATTGGTCCGGCAGATCATAAAAGGTCGGATGCCTGTACACCTTGTCATTGGCAGGCTCGTAAAAGGCGGTGGCATCATCGGGACTGGAGGCATGAATGTATTTGCTTTCCACTACCCAAATGCTCACTCCTTCCATCCGGCGGGTATAGACATCCCGGGCATTCTCGATCGCCATTTGTGCGTCTGCCGCATGGAGGCTGCCCGCATGTTTGTGATCCAGGCCCTGCTTGCTGCGGATAAATACTTCCCATAGGGGCCATTGATGTTCTGCTGCCATCTTGCTACGATTAAATTTAATTTTTTACGCCTGGCGCCTGGCCGGACTTTTTGCGTCCTGTCAGTGCTGTCAGGCAGTTTTCCGGGCGTTCTGCCGGGCGGCCCGTTTGGCTGCATGCGCCAGCGCGGCTTCTCTCACCCAGGCGCCTTCCTCGTGCGCGCGTACCCTGGCCGCCAGCCTGTCCTTGTTGCAAGGTCCATTGCCTTTTACGACGTTCCAAAACTCGTCCCAGTCGATGACGCCAAAGTCGAAGTGCTGTCGCTGCTCGTTCCATTTCAGATCCGGGTCCGGCAGGGTCATACCTAAAATTTTTACCTGTTCGGCACATACATCTATAAAGCGTTGACGCAGCTCGTCATTGGAGAATCGCTTGATCTTCCACTGCATGCTCTGCGCCGTATGAGGGGATGCATCGTCATTGGGACCGAACATCATGACGGAAGGCCACCACCACCGGTCGATGGCATCCTGGCACATCCTTCGCTGTCCTTCGCTGCCCTTGCTAAGCGTGAGCAATATTTCGAATCCCTGTCGCTGATGAAAGCTTTCCTCCTTGCAGATACGCACCATCGCGCGTGCGTACGGACCATACGACGCCCTGCACAGGGGCACCTGGTTCATGATCGCCGCTCCATCCACCAGCCAGCCGATGGCTCCCATATCCGCCCAGGTGAGGGTAGGATAATTGAAAATAGAAGAATATTTTGCCTTGCCGGTGTGCAGCTGGTCCAGCAATTCTTCCCGGGTGATGCCAAGGGTCTCGGTGGCCGAGTATAGATAGAGCCCATGCCCCGCCTCATCCTGCACTTTGGCGATCAGGGTTGCCTTGCGGCGAAGGGTGGGAGCCCGTGTGATCCAGTTGGCCTCGGGCAACATACCTACTATCTCGCTATGGGCATGCTGGGACATCTGCCGGATAAGGGTCTTACGATAAGCATCCGGCATCCAATCCTTTGGCTCTATGCGGATGTCGGCGTCTATTTTATCCTGGAATATCTTTTCAAGGTCCTGCGCAGACATGTGACAAACATTTATCCGCAAGGTACCTTTTTTTATTGAAAAAAACTAACAGATGTTAGTCGCGGACATGCTGGCATAATTGACTGGCATCATGGATAATATTGGCTCGCCGGCATAAAGGAAATATCACGTATATATCACTGTTATTCCTTCATATCTCATTATGACCACTAACAGGGAAAAATATTTAAACCTCTGAAATGCAGCAGGGAAAACGGCTACAGACAATCTAAACCTGATTTGAAATTTTTTTCTGACGAATGTTTGCATTTTTGAAAAATAAATTTCAACTTTAAATTACCCTAACATTACTCTCCTGACACTGACTGAGATCCCCCCTATGGTTGAATTTTTCATATAACCATTTGCCTTAATTTGTGGCGTTGTGATTATCCGCCATTAACCAGAAGACCTATGAGCGTTCTGGCGGGATTTCAATCAAATAATATGCAGGATAAGGTGGATGGCTTGTTAGGCGCTGAGGAAACCAACATCAATAAAGGCGCCGTGTCAAATGGTTTAGGGGGATGCCCAATGATGTCTTGTCTGACTCTAACCCTGATTAAAATGAAAATAGCAGCGTATCTTATAGCTTGTAGTTTGTTTAACCAGGCGGTCCTTGCGCAGGACGATAGTTGGCCGGAGCGCTACAGGCTGCCGGTGTACCGAAACGCACCGGTAGTGGAAGGAACTATTTTCACCAGGGACAAGGATACGATTACGGGGAGGATAAAGGTAATTCCTTATTGGTATCCGATCGTGCCGGCAGGCTCACATAAAGTGGTAAACGTTAAATTATCGAAGATCGCCAAGGTAAGGCTGGGCATACATTCGGTGATGAAAAAAATGCGGTATACAGATTTGGTAAACCTGGGTTCCATGGGTTTCTGGCGCCTGCTCGACACGGCAGGCAATGCTGCTATGTATGACTACGTGGATGTAGTGTCGCCCCATTATTTTGGCGGTAAGATGCTAATGGTCGTGGGTGGAAGCTTCACAGAAATATATTCACGCGCTGCCTATTTACTTCATAATGGGCATGTCGCCGCCTTATTGGCTAAATACATAAAGCAGAGACTTAAGAAAACGCCCGCGAACGAAAATGAAGATGCCATACCTGACATGATCAGGGAAATTCTTACTTCGAGTCGAAGTCTATGATGACCCTGTCTGTGCGTGGATGTGACTGACAGGTGAGGATAAAGCCTGCCTTTAGCTCCTCTTCTTCCAGGGCATAGTTCACTTCCATTTCCACCTGCCCCTCCAGGAGCCTGGCCCGGCAGGTACAGCATACTCCGCCCTTACAGGCAAAGGGAAGATCGGCTCCCTGCATCAGCGCGCCGTCCAGGATGGAGTCGCCGTCGAACGGCAATTCAAAATCGAAGCTGTTGCCATCGAGCCGTATGGTAACCTGGCTGGTCTTGCCTTCCAGGGGAGCTTTGGGGGTGGCGTCTTCTGTTGTTGTGCTACGCGTATTTGCGCGACTTTCCTGTGTATGGAAGAGCTCGAAGTGGATCTTTTTTGGGTCGATGCCTTTTTGCTCCAGCCAGCCTTTTATGGTGAAGATCATTTCCGATGGGCCGCAGA
>DASZWE010000168.1:0-7720 GCA_035546735.1 Puia sp. | reverse complement strand
GCGTATGAAAAAGCGTTCGGGTATATGAGCTATGATAAGACCGAGCCTGTGTATACGGAATCCATTTATGACATGGCTTCCTGTACCAAGATCTGCGCTACCACCATGGCCGTGATGAAATTGTATGATGAAGGCAGGCTGGACCTGCAGAAGACGCTGGGAGATTATCTCCCCTGGGTGAGGGGGAGCAATAAAGAGGGGCTGCGTATTTTCGATGTGCTGCTGCACCAGGCGAGGCTGAATGCTTTTATTCCCTTCTATAAAGAGACGCTGGATACTTCACGGCAGGGTGCGCCGCTGCCGGGATTTTATGTTCCCAAGCCGGATAGTACGCATAGCATCCGGGTGGCGGATAATATGTATATGCGGAATGACTGGGAGGATACGATCTATTCACGGATACTTACCAGCAAGCTGGGTCCGCCGGATAAGTATGTATACAGCGACAATGATTTTATTTTCATGGGCAAGGTGGTGGAGGCCATCACCGGGATGCCGTTGAACGAGTATGTAAAGAAGACGTTTTATGATCCGTTGGGAATGAGCTCTACGGGTTTCAAGCCCCGGGAACGCTTCCCGCTGGGGAGGATCGCGCCGACGGCGTTGGAGCCTATTTTCCGGCAGCAGCTGATAAGGGGGGATGTGCATGATCCGGGATCGGCTATGTTTGGGGGTGTGGCGGGACATGCGGGGTTGTTCAGCGATGCGTATGATCTGGCGATCCTGGAGCAGATGCTGCTGGATGGCGGGTCGTTGAATGGGCATACTTTTTTGAAGAAGTCGACCATCGACTATTTCACCGCCTATCATAGCAATATCAGCCGGAGGGGGATCGGGTTCGACAAGCCGGAGAAGGATAATGCTACACGGAGGGAGCCGTATCCCTGTCTGTCGGCCAGCCCGGAGACATTTGGGCATACGGGTTTCACGGGGACCTGTGTGTGGGTTGATCCGAAGTACGATCTTATTTTTATTTTTCTGTCGAACAGGGTGAATCCGGTGGAGGGGAATCCGAGGCTGTCCAGCCTGAGCATACGGGGCAGGATACAGGAGGCGGTGTACCAGGCGATGGGTGTGGATGTGGGTAAGCCGCTGGATGGGCGGAAGATGGAGCATGGGCATGCGAAGAAGGGGAAGAAGAAAAAGAAGAGATAAGGGATGATGTAGGTAGATACCTGTAGAGTAAAAGTTTTAAAATTTTGGAGAGAAAGTGTCGCTAGTTTTGGCGGCACTTTTTTTATGGAGCAGGAGAAGTATGATATACAAAAGGAGGAAGACAGATTTGTGTACTGGTTTTTCAGTGAAGGGCCTAAAGGGAAGATACTAAAGCGAGTGCAATTTCAGCATATGCCGGAATTGAATAGAAATGCTTTTAACCTTACTTTTGGGGATTGGGATGAATCAACCGGAAGATTAAATGACCGGGTAGTAAGCAATAATGGAGATCATTTAACAGTACTGCGGACAGTTGCAGAGGTAGTGCATGAATTCATCAATCTCTGGCCAGATGCAATCATACAAGTGCAGGGCAGTACTCCTTCCCGTACAAGACTGTACCAGATAAGTATAGCTTCATTTTGGGGAGAGATCAGCCGTGATTTTGAAATATGGGGCGAAGTGGGGGAAGGTTGGAATCCATTTAGAAAGGGTGTGAATTATAAAAGGTTTCTCATCTTCAAAAAAATAAGGTAAATTTATAGAGGATATGAAGACAAAGAAAAGAGATCATATTTATAAAATACACCGAGTCAAACCCGGAAGTAAATTGGCCAAAATGATGGCAAATGATCCCGTGCTCATCAGAAAAAGGGAGGAGGCCGTAAGAAGCTGGTTAGAAAATCCACCCCCTGAATGGCTGCTAAAAAGGGCGCGGGGTGAAGACTAACCTTTCCTATCCTTCTTCTTCGGCTCGGGGATCTTACCTTCTACATTCTTCTTATAGTATTTACAGGCGGGGCGTAAGCCGCAGACCTCGCATTTGGGTGTGCGGGCGACGCAGATATATCTTCCGTGCAGGATGAGCCAGTGATGGGCTACGTGTACGAGCTCGCGGGGAATGAATTCCAATAACTGCTTTTCTGTCGCCAGGGGTGTTTTGGCGTTGACGGTGAGACCGATGCGGGCGGAGACGCGGAATACATGGGTATCCACTGCCATATTGGGTTGATTGTCCACTACGGAGGTAATGACATTCGCGGTCTTGCGACCGACGCCGGGCAGCTGTACCAGCTCGTCGATGGTCAGCGGCACCTGTCCATGGAATTGGTCCACCAGCATCTTTGCCATTCCAATAAGATGTTTGGTCTTATTGTTGGGATAGGAGATGCTCTTTACGAGGGGAAATAGCTCGTCAAAGGTGGCATGGGACAGGGATATTGGATCGGGATAACTTTCGAAAATGGCGGGGGTCGTCATATTGACCCGCTTGTCGGTGCATTGTGCAGACAGGATAACAGCTACCAGCAGCTGGTAGGGGTTGTCATAGATCAGTTCTGTCTCAGCGTCGGGATTGTGTTCCGAAAAGTAGTCCAGTACAAATTGAAATCTTTCCTTTCTGGTCATTATCAGCCGATCTTAGATGACCATAAAGATAGGGGGAATTCAGTATCAGTGCTGTACCGATTCGGTAGCGGTCTCCCGGGCGTAGTTCATGACCTTTAAGATCACTTCAGCGCGGGGAGATACCGTAACTTTCGCGAGGCCTTCGGCAGAAGATTGTAAAACCTGTAGTTTCTCGCGAAGCATCCAGTCTTCCTTGATTGCCGTCTCTATAGCAATCGTCAATTCTGGGGAAGACTCTTTGTACAAATACAGCAAAAGATCCTCCGGTGTAAAGAGTGTCATAGGCAAAACCATTTAATGTCCTAATATTTTCCGAAGCAGTAAAAAGTGAAACGTCCGATATTAAAACGGTGTTTGGGTACTCCTTATTGTCCTCCCAAGGGAAGAAAATAAAAGTAACGGGTAGTTTTAAAGCGTAAGACTCTGAATGTTAACGTGTTGTAGATGGGCTTGCTTCCCTGATCAGGAAAAGATCCTCATTGTCCTTTTTCATCCGGTATTTTTCGCGGGCGTACTTTTCCAAAAGGGCCGGGTTGGATCTTAGCTGTTCCAATTCTTCACGGGTGGAGGCGATCTGTTGTTCGTAGTATTGCTTGCTGGCTTCCAGCTTTCTCAATTCCTCCCTTTCCCGAAAATGGCTGGTGATAAAGTCGCGGGCGTCGAAGAACAGGATCCAGACTGTAAAGCCCAGCGCTGTCAGCACATATTTGTTCTTCAACCAGGTAGGAATGATATGCATAATGTAACCCGGGCGTTCGGCCCAGGTTACAAAGTAACAATTATTTTTTGAATTTGATCCTTCCTTTGGGATAAATGCCGCAGTCTCCCAGCTCTTCTTCGATCCTGATCAGCTGGTTGTATTTGGCCAGTCTGTCTGTGCGGGAGGCGCTGCCGGTCTTGATCTGTCCGCAGTTGAGGGCTACGGCCAGGTCGGAGATGGTGGTATCTTCCGTCTCGCCACTGCGATGGCTCATGATGGTGGTATAACCATGGGTTTGAGCCAATTGTACTGCGTTGATCGTCTCGGTAACGGTACCGATCTGGTTGACCTTGATAAGGATGCTATTGGCTACTCCCCTGTCGATGCCTTTTTGGAGGATCTTTGTATTGGTAACGAACAGGTCGTCCCCTACCAGCTGTACTTTATTGCCAAGGGCGTCGGTCAGCTTTTTCCATCCATCCCAGTCTTCTTCGGCCATTCCGTCCTCGATGGAGATGATGGGGTATTTATTTACCCAGCTGGTCCAGTAAGCCACCATTTCATCGCTGGTAAGCTCCTTGCCCGTGCTCTTGTAGAATTTGTATTTGCCGTCCTTGAACATTTCGCTGCTGGCGGCGTCCAGGGCGATGGCTACCTGGCTGCCTACTTTATAGCCTGCTGCTTCGATGGCCTGCAGCACTGTCTCGATGGCTTCTTCATTGCTTTGGATATCAGGTGCAAAGCCGCCTTCGTCGCCGACGTTGGTGCTGTATCCCTTCTTTTTCAGTACGGATTTCAGCTGATGGAAAATTTCCACTCCCCAGCGAAGACCGTCGCTAAACGTCTCGGCGCCGATGGGAACGATCATATATTCCTGGTAGTCGATCTTATTGTCGGCGTGTACGCCGCCATTGAGGATATTCATCAGGGGCATGGGCAATACGGTGCTGTTGACCCCTCCGAGATATCGGTATAAAGGCAGCTTGCTTTCCTGGGCAGCGGCCTTGGCAACGGCCATGGATACGGCCAGCAGGGCATTGGCGCCCAGCTTGCTCTTATTGTCGGTGCCATCCATGTCGATGAGCCTTGCATCGAGCGAAGCCTGCTCATTCACCGGGAATCCGATCAGCTGGTCCGCAATGATGTCATTTACATTGGATACGGCCTTCAGTACTCCTTTTCCGCCGTAGATGCTCTTGTCTCCGTCGCGAAGCTCCACGGCTTCATGGATACCTGTAGAGGCGCCACTGGGTACGGAGGCCCGGCCCCGATGATTGTTCTCTGTAATTACGTCTACTTCGACGGTTGGATTTCCCCGGCTGTCTAAGATCTGTCTTGCATGAATGTCAGCGATGTAGCTCATGATGTGGTTCTTTGTTTTTTGTTGGTGTTGGTAGAATGTGTTCGTCTCGTCGGTAGTCGTAGTTTAGGTCGTAAGCCTCCGGAAGATATCTTCCAGGCTTTGGTTTTCGCTTTGCAAAGAAACAATGTTCCAATTGTTTTGCAAAGCCAGTTCGAGCAATTGTTTTTTTACGTCAGCCTCTTCTCCCGCCTGCAGCTCCCATTCCTGTGCGGATAGTTTCCTAACGGCGGTGACGCCTTTTAGCGACGCCAGCCGGCCGGGCTCCAGCTCTTCTTTAAAAGCGACGCGTACGCTGTTTGATCCTCGTTCCAGAAGACGGAGCTGGTCGAGGGGGCTGTCGGCAATGAGCCGTCCTTTATTGATAATGATGACCCTGTCGCAGAGGGCTTCTACTTCCTGGAGGATATGAGAGGAGAATAATACCGTCTTGTTCTTACCCAGTTTCCGGATCGTATCCCTGATCTCTATGATCTGGTTGGGGTCCAGGCCGCTGGTGGGCTCGTCCAGGATGAGCACTTCCGGCTCGTGCAACAAGGCTGCGGCCAAACCCACCCGTTGCTTGTATCCTTTCGACAGCTGGCCCAGCTTCTTTTTATTTTCCGGGGTGAGCCCTACGGTGCTGATGACGGATTCGATCTTTTGTTTCTTATCCGGAACGGCATGCACATCGGCTATGAAATGCAGGTATTCCCGGACATACATATCGGGATAAAGGGGATTGGCTTCCGGCAAGTAACCTATTTTTTTACGGGTATCCAGCGGCGCCTCTTTCACCGGGATGCCGCAGACGGAAACTTCTCCGCTGTCCTGGCCTAAGTAGCCGGTGATGATCTTCATAGTGGTGGATTTTCCGGCGCCATTGGGCCCCAGAAATCCCACGATCTCCCCTTTACCCACCTTAAAAGAAATGCCATCCACTGCTTTCTGTTCGCCATAGATCTTTACAAGATCCTTTATTTCAATCGACATGCGCTTGTTTTACCGCATAAAAGTACTTAATCTATGGTAATATCGACCGCTCGGGGGTATTGGGCTATATTTCGCCGGGGCCCGTTTTATGGACATATTCGCCTTTAAGGGCATAATAGCCAAATATTACCAGGCCAACGGCAATGGGAATAAAGATGATCACAAAGGTGCTCCACAGGATCCTGGTGCTGACTATGGGGTTTAGCGCTATTTCGGAGATGGCGGTTTTTACCAGGAAATAGAGGGACGCCGGGCCGAGAAGTATCCAGACAATTCCCAATCCTTTTTTGAGGGGGTCGAGAGCGCGGCTGCTGCGTATATAAAGGGCGCCAATAATCGCGCAAAGGCCAATGACCAGTGTGGGGTATAGCAGTCCGGTGAGCTTGCCGGCATGTCCCATTGTCGAGAGCAGGACGGCGATGAAAGGCATCCATCCTCCCAACACGTCCTTGCCGATGTGGGAGGGCTTTAAGGCGGCAATGGGTCCACAGACCATGGTCACGTATATCACCATAATAAAAACGATAACGGCCATCTTCCAGTAATCTGCCGTACCCAGGGTCTTGCTGACCTCTTTGGTGGGTTTAAGGCTGCTGTTGCCCGTGGCATATAGCGTATCCTTTAGTGTCTCGGTAAGGACGAATCCATCCTCGTAGTGGCGGATGGTAGATGTGCGTCGCAGGAGGCTGCGGGAGTGGCCGATAAATTCCACGTTATTCCGGATCTCTTTTTGCATCGGCACTTCTGTACGGCCTGCCGGATCGGATAGGTTTAGCAACTGCTGAAAAAGGGCGGGATAGGTTGCCACTGAGAGGGTCATGCCGATGATCATTATCCATTTCCGGCCTATCCTGTCGCTCCATCCTCCAAAGAGGAGGTAAAAGGGGGTGGCCGCGATGATGGCGACCAGGAGGATGGTCCTGGACTGATCAAAGTCCAGGTGACAGGTGTTCTCCAAAAAATACTGCGCATAGAGCTGACCGGTGTAAAATACCACAGCCTGCCCCATCGTGGCGCCGAAGAGGGTCAATAACAGCATTTTCAGGTTATTCTTTTGGCCAAAACTCTCTTTCAGGGGGTTTTTAGGGATCTTTTCTTCCGTCTGCAATTGTTTGAGCAAGGGAGACAGGCTCATCTTCAGGCGGATATAGATGGAGACGATGACCAGCAGGATGGATAGGAGGAAGGGGATACGCCAGCCCCAGTCATTGAATTTCCCGATGCTGCGGGCGGGATCGGGGTCCAGGAGGTGGCGTACCAGCAGGGTCACGCCCAGGGAGAGCAGGAGTCCTATCGTGGCTGTACTCTGTATCCGGGAGGACCAATATCCCTTGCGATGTTCCGGTGAATGGATCGCCGCATACGTAGCGGCCCCGGCATATTCTCCACCCAGGGCCAGGCCTTGTAAAAGGCGAAGCAGCAGGACGATCAATGGGGCGGCGAACCCTATGCTGTCATATTTTGGCACCAGGCCGATGGCAAAAGTAGAGCCGCCCATGATGATCAGGGTGAGGGGGGAGCTGTATTTACGGCCAAAGACGAGGGCGCCAAAGGGCCGTACGATAAACCCTGCCGCGAAGATAGCCAGTGTATACAGGAGGGCTGCCGCCGGAGCTGCTTTTGGAAAGAATTGGGATGAGATGACGGTGGCGAGGCTTACGAAAATAAAGATGTCGTACCATTCTAACAGCGTCCCCAGGGAAGAGGCGGTGATGATCTTTACAAGATCCTTTTTTTCAATCGACATGCTGTTGGTTTTCCGCGCTAAATTAGGCCAATTCGCTTCGCGGATCTCAAAATTTGCGGTCAGTCGGCCCGTTTATAACCAAAATGAATTAAAATTGTGGTCTTAACCCACTTTAACTAACGATTATGGCCTCAACAGCAATTGCTCCCCTAAAGGATGGCATCGCCAATCCTGCACCGCTTGGTCTTTGCGCTTTTGGCATGACCACCGTATTATTAAATTTTCATAATGCCGGCTTTTTTGAGATGAACTCCATGATCCTGGCGATGGGTATATTCTATGGGGGGCTTGCACAGGTGATCGCGGGAATAATCGAAGCCCGGAAGAACAACATCTTTGGGCTTACGGCCTTTACGTCTTATGGGTTTTTCTGGTTATC
>DASZWE010000167.1:0-8175 GCA_035546735.1 Puia sp. | reverse complement strand
TGGCTCCGTCCTGTACCGTCAGGGTGACTGTATAGGTTTTTTCATCAGTGTAGACAGCTCCGCCATCCGTCAGCGTGGAGGTATTGCCGTTGCCAAAATCCCAAGTATAGGTAGCGCCGGACGAGGCGCCGTAGGTCTGGTTCTTAAAATTGATGATCACCGGAGAACAGCCACCCGTCTTGTCCATGGAAAATCGTGCAGTGAGCTGGGCGGAAGCAGCCATGCCGGATAGAAGTATGGCCAGAAAGAGGCAATATTTTATAAGATAGGTCTTCGCCGGCTGGAAGTGCATGGTTTAGGAGTAGACTAAATGTCTGACATTGCGGGTACAAGATAGAGATTAGCTCCGTAAATATCAAGTAGGTAGGATGCATTTTCACAGGCCGGACACCCGTCGTATCGAAAGCGAACAGTCGAGCAGGTTACTTGATATGTAATTTACTAACTATCATCCGGTTAAATCTCCGGCATTCTTTTAGCCGGATGTTTTAAAAACTTCCATGATCAGGAGCTATCTGAAGACCGCCTGGCGGTTCCTGCTAAAGAACAGGACATTCAGCGTTATCAACATTTTGGGTTTGACGCTGGGTACGGTATGTTGTATCTATATTTTATTGTATGTGTCGGATCAGTATAGTTATGACAGGCATCATGCGGATGTGAAGGATATTTATCGTGTCTCCGCCCGGTATAATATCAAGGCAAAGGGGACGATTGAAAATACCGCGACCACGGCTGCCTCTACGGCCCCTCTGATGAAACAGGACTTTGGAGAGGTGGCCCAGTTCACGCGGGTGCTGCCATTTGCGGGCATAGAGCGGCAGCTGTTGCAGTACAAGGATAAGACATTATATGAGAAGGATATTGTCTATGTGGATTCCACCTTCTTCGACGTGTTCTCGTATCATTTTATTCAGGGCAGTCCCGTGGATGCCTTGAAAGAGCCGTATTCGGTGGTCCTGGACAGGTCTCTTGCGGACAAGCTGTTTGGGAAGGAGGATCCTGTCGGGAAGACCTTTGCGATGACCAACGCCGATGACGGGAAGGTCACCCTTACTGTCAGGGCGGTAGTGGATGAATCCCTGGGGAAGTCGCATTTGCATGCCAACCTCTTTGTTACGATGAACAGCGGTCATTCGGGGAGCTATATGATGCAGGAGAACAGCTGGACGCGCAATACCTATGTGTCTTCCTATATAAAGCTGCGGCCGGGCGTGGACCCCCGGGCCTTTGAAAAGAAATTGCCCGCCTTTGTGGAACAGCATGCGGGCAGCGATCTGAAGAAATGGGGGCTCGATCTGAAGCTGAGCCTCTTGCCGGTGACGGCCATCCATACCACTCCCGGACTTACAGGGATAGCGTTCGACAAGGCGGTGGATCCGTCATTCCTGCATATCCTGGCGCTGGTGGCGATCCTTATACAGGTGATAGCCTGTATCAATTTTATGAACCTGTCTACCGCGCGGGCTTCGCGGAGAGCCAAAGAGGTGGGGGTTCGGAAGGTGGTAGGCGCCATGCGGGGCGATCTGGTAAAACAATTTCTGGGTGAGTCGCTTTTTATCACGCTGATCAGCACGGCGCTGGCTATACCGCTGTTGATCGCGGCGCTGCCAATGCTGAACGGGATCACGCATACTACCATCACCTTATCTGCGCTCGATGTACGAGCAATGCTGCCGCTGACGGGGCTGATCCTTTTTACCGGGGTCCTGGCGGGCAGCTATCCGGCGTTTTATCTGTCGGCATTCCGGGCTATACGGGTGATCAAGGGAAACTTTGCGAATCATATATCCGCATCGGGCATACGGCGCGGACTGGTGGTATTCCAATTTGTCCTCTCCATCGTGCTTATATCGGGCATCGTGATCATCTACAGCCAGCTGAATTATATCAAGAACAAAGACCTTGGATTTGAGAAGGAGCAGAAGCTGGTGTTCTCCCTGTATTCGCCGGAGGCGGTTGGGGGAGTGCCGGGTTTTATGAACGATCTGTGGATGCTGCCGGAGGTGAAGGCCGTCAGCAATGCCAGTCAGTATCTTAGCCGTCCGTATTATTTCAGCAATGGATTTTTCCTGCAGGGGCAGAAAGAGTCTGCCTCAAAAGGAGTGGACTATATTATTACAGACCAGTTCTTTGTGCGGGCCAATGGGATACACCTGCTCAGCGGACGGGATTTCTGGGCCACGGATTCATCCAAGGTGCTGATCAATGAGTCCTATGCCCGGGCGATGGGGCTCGATCCGCTTCACGCGGCCGGGACCGTACTATATGACAGTCAGCATCGCAGCGCCGAGATTGTAGGTGTTATGAAGGATTTCAACTATGGCACCCTGCACAAGCAGATCAGCGGCTTCGTATTGTGGAAGCGGGGACCGCATGACGACCCCTGGCCAAACATTACGGTCAGCACCAATACGGCGAATTACAAGGAGCTTTTGGGTAAGATCGAAGCGCTGTGGCATAAGGACATGCCGGGCATTCCTTTTACCTATTCTTTTCTGGATGAGATGGTGCAGCAGCAATACCAGGCAGAAATTTCCATGTCCTATATCATAGACCTGTTCACCCTCATGGCCGTTGTCATCTCCGGTCTGGGACTTTTCGGACTGGCGGCGTTCAATGCCGAGCAGCGGAGCAAGGAGATCGGGATCCGAAAGGTGCTCGGGGCCAGCGTGGGGAGCATCGTGCAACTGTTGTCGAGGGATTTCGGGCGGCTGGTGCTGGTGGCGTTTGTCATTGCCATTCCTATTGCCTGGTGGGCCATGGGCAGGTGGCTGGAGGGGTTTGCCTACCGGACGACCATCCAGTGGTGGATGTTTGCCCTGGCGGGGCTTTTGTCCGTGGTGATAGCCGTGGTGACGGTGAGCTCCCAGGCGATACGGGCGGCGATCGTGGATCCGGTGAGGAGCCTCAGGACAGAGTAGGAAGCAGCTCTTAGAAAAAATCCATAAAGAAACCTTACTATATGGAGATTTTTTAAGAAATTTGCAGCTTCTTTAAATTCTGGAAAAATGAGCTCTTCACCTGCAACGTTGTTCGACAAAGTATGGGATTCCCATGTTGTCAAAAATATCGCGGATGGGCCTGATGTATTGTTTATCGATCGTCATTTCATCCATGAAGTCACCAGCCCTGTGGCTTTTCTCGGCCTGGAAAGCCGGGGTCTGAAAGTAATGTTCCCCGAAAAGACATTTGCTACGGCAGATCACAATACGCCCACGCTCAACCAGCACCTGCCAGTGCAGGACCCTTTGTCTGCCAACCAGTTGCGTGCGTTGGAACAAAATGCCGGGAAATACGGCATCTCCCACTGGGGACTGGGCAATCCCAAGAACGGTATCGTTCACGTCGTGGGTCCCGAGAATGGCATCACCCTGCCGGGTATGACCATCGTCTGCGGGGACTCCCATACATCTACCCACGGGGCGTTCGGCTGTATCGCCTTTGGTATCGGCACCTCCGAAGTGGAGATGGTATTATCCTCCCAGTGTATCATGCAGCCCAAGCCAAAGAAAATGCGTATCAAGGTCGACGGCAGGCTGGGCAAGGGGGTAACACCCAAGGATGTGGTGCTGTATATCATTTCCAGGCTGACGGCCGCCGGCGCTACGGGCTACTTTGTGGAATTTGCCGGCGAGGTATTCGAGAATATGTCCATGGAAGGCCGGATGACCGTCTGTAACATGAGCATCGAGATGGGCGCCCGCGGGGGTATGATCGCTCCCGACGAGACGACCTTCAGCTACATAAAGGGTAAGGACAAAGCTCCTTCCGGCGCTGCCTGGGACAAGGCCCTTGCCTACTGGAAGACATTGAGGACGGATGCCGGCGCCAGCTTCGACGTGGAACACCATTATAAGGCGGCGGATATCGAACCCATGATCACCTATGGGACCAATCCCGGTATGGGCATCGGCATTACCCAGCATATACCGCAGGCGCAGCAGGCGGGTGGAAGCAAAGCTACGTATGAAAAGTCGCTGGACTATATGGGTTTCCATGAAGACGAGGCCATGTTGGGAAAGAAAGTGGATTATGTATTCATCGGCAGCTGTACCAATGGACGTATCGAAGATTTCCGCGCCTTTGCCTCTATCGTAAAGGATCGTAAAAAGGCCGACCATGTCACGGCGTGGATCGTGCCCGGAAGCCATATCGTGGAGCAGCAGATCAAGGATGAAGGGATACTGGATATATTGACCGCGGCAGGATTCCAGCTGCGTCAGCCCGGATGTTCCGCCTGTCTGGCTATGAACGACGATAAGATCCCTGCCGGCAAGTATGCTGTCAGCACCAGCAACCGCAACTTCGAAGGAAGACAGGGGCCTGGCGCGAGAACCCTGCTGGCAAGCCCGCTGGTAGCCGCCGCAGCCGCTGTGACGGGTGTGATCACTGATCCAAGGGAGCTGTTGTAAATTCCAATCCTAACAAATTTTATTATGGCTTACGATAAATTCACTGTACTCAAAAGTTCCGCCGTCCCCATGCCAATCGAGAATGTGGACACCGACCAGATCATCCCCGCCCGATTCTTAAAGGCAACGGAGCGCAAGGGGTTTGGCGACAATCTTTTCCGCGACTGGCGTTATAATGCAGACAATACGCCCAAAAAGGATTTCGTACTGAACAATCCCATCTATTCGGGAAAGATATTGGTAGGCGGTAAGAACTTTGGCAGCGGCAGCAGCCGTGAGCACGCCGCATGGGCCATCTATGACTATGGATTCCGTTGCGTGGTGTCCAGCTTCTTTGCCGACATCTTTAAGAATAATTCTCTCAATATTGGGATCCTTCCTGTGCAGGTAAGTCCTGCTTTTTTGGACAAGATCTTCCGGGCCACCGAGGCGGACCCAAAGTCGGAGCTGGAAGTGAACCTTCCCGATCAGACCATCACCATCCTGTCGATGGGCGAGCACGAAAAGTTCGAGATCAACAGCTATAAAAAGCACAACCTGATGAATGGCTATGACGATATCGACTATCTGCAGGCCATGAAAGAGGACATCCGCGCTTATGCCGGAAAGAGCATCTACTAATCTATTTACAACAACATGTCTCCAGCAGTCCCACGTCCTCTTGAAATCATGGATACCACCCTTCGGGATGGTGAGCAGACCAGTGGCGTTGCTTTTTCGCCTTCTGAGAAGCTGACGATAGCGCAGCTTTTGCTCATGGAGCTGAATGTGGACAGGATCGAGATCGCATCGGCCCGTGTGTCGGAAGGAGAGCTGGCGGCGGTAAAGGCGATCACCAAATGGGCTAGGACCAACGGGGCATTGAACAGGATCGAAGTGCTGACCTTTGTCGACGGGGACGTCTCCATCAAATGGATGCAGGAGGCGGGCGCCAGGGTCATGAACCTGCTGACCAAGGGCTCCCTGAACCATCTGACCCACCAGCTGAAAAAGAAGCCGGAGCAGCACTTCGAGGAAGTGGCCGCCGTCATTGCCCTGGGTAAGAAGAAAGGGATTGAATGCAATGTATATTTAGAGGACTGGAGCAATGGCATGCGGCATTCGCAGGAGTATGTGTTTCAATATTTGGACTTTTTACAAGGTCAGCCCGTCCGGCGGATCATGTTACCCGATACTTTAGGGGTGCTTACGCCATCGGAGGTGGCTGAATATATCTCCGCCATCGTACAGCGCTATCCCAAACTACATTTCGACTTCCATGCACATAATGACTACGACCTTGGTACGGCCAATGTCCTGGAAGGGGTCAAGGCGGGCGCGCATGGTATTCATCTAACCGTCAACGGGATGGGAGAGAGGGCCGGTAATGCGCCCCTGGCCAGCGCCGTGGCTGTGCTGAACGACTTTTTGCCTTCCGTAAAGACGAGTGTGAATGAAGCTTCCCTGTACCGGGTGAGCAAGCTGGTGGAGACCTTCTCCGGCATCCGTATCCCGTCCAATAAGCCCGTGGTGGGAGAGAATGTGTTTACGCAGACGGCGGGTATCCATGCCGACGGGGATAAAAAGAACAAGCTCTATTTCAGCGACCTCATGCCCGAACGTTTTGGCCGTCAGCGAAAATATGCGCTGGGCAAGACCAGCGGAAAGGCCAATATCGAGAACAACCTGGCGCAGTTGGGTATCCACCTGTCGGAGCCCGATCTGAAGCTCGTCACCCAGCGGATCATCGAGCTGGGCGATCGTAAAGAAGTGGTGACCCAAAATGACCTTCCCTATATCATTTCCGACATCCTGGACAGTAAGACGATACAGGAGAAGGTAAGGATAGATAACTATGTGCTCACGCATTCCAAGAGCCTGCATCCGTCCGTGACCGTAAAGATATCCGTCAATGGAGAGGTATTCGAAGAGCATGCACAGGGGGATGGGCAGTACGATGCGTTTATGAACGCCCTGAAAAAAGTGTACAAGAAGAAAAAGCAGGAGCTGCCGGCATTGACGGATTATATGGTGCGTATTCCACCCGGGGGTAAGAGTGATGCCTTGTGTGAGACGATCATTACCTGGAATATCAATAACAAGGAATTTAAGACAAGGGGCCTTGACAGCGATCAGACGGTATCTGCGATCAAGGCGACGCAAAAAATGCTGAACTTAATTTAAGACAAATACATTTCGAATGGCAAACAAGCATATACTCATCGTTCCGGGCGATGGCATCGGACAGGAAGTAACGGCAGTCGGTAAAAAGGTTTTGGACAAGATAGCTTTGAAGTTTGGACATACCTTTACCTATGATGAAGCGTTGATCGGCCATGTGGCCATCGAGGCCACGGGTGTACCGCTGCCTGACGAGAGCCTGGAGAAAATGCGGCGGTCGGATGCGGTGCTGTTTGGCGCCGTAGGTCATCCGAAGTACGATAACGACCCTTCTGCCAAAGTACGTCCTGAGCAGGGATTGCTGAAGATGCGTAAGGAGCTGGGACTATATGCCAACCTTCGTCCTATCAAACTATTCGACGAGCTGCTGGGCGCCAGCAGCATCAAGCCTGAAATATTGAAAGGCGCCGATATCCTGTTTTTCCGCGAGCTGACGGGTGATATTTACTTTGGAGAGAAGGGGCGTAAGAACAATGGGGACACGGCCTACGATATTGCGGAATACAGCCGGTATGAAGTAGAGCGCATAGCCCGCAAAGCATTCGAGGCGGCCCGCACCCGTCGCAGGAAACTATGCTCTGTCGACAAGGCCAATGTGATCGAGACGTCACGGCTTTGGAGGGAAGTGGTACAAAAAGTGGCCAGGGACTATCCGGACGTGGAAGTCGAGCATCAGTTCGTGGATGCGATGGCCATGCTGTTGATAAAGGATGCCCGCAGATTTGACGTGGTGGTCACGGCTAATCTTTTTGGAGATATACTGACGGATGAGGCTTCGCAGATCGCAGGTTCTATGGGAATGCTGGCTTCCGCCAGCATCGGGGACGGCACGGGCGTATATGAGCCTATCCATGGCTCGGCGCATGATATCACGGGCAAAGGCGTAGCGAATCCGCTGGCTTCCATTTTGTCCGCGGCGCTGCTGCTGGATATTTCTTTTGGTATGAAGGCGGAATCGGAAGCTGTCATCGATGCCGTAGACAAGGTGCTGAAGGCCGGCTGGCGGACGCGGGATATTGCGGACACTACGACTCCCAAAGACAAGATACTTGGTACGGAAGCCATTGGAGCGGAAGTGCTGAAGCTTATCTAACCACTGTGCCGGCCGTCGGCCAGGATCATGCCGGCTGATGAAAGATCAGCTCGTTGTCCAGATGACCTTTTCGGATGTCCCCGATGATGCGCATGAGCAGGAGGTTGACCATGGGGAACCTTCTTACATTGCGATTCAATGGACTTTCCCCGATGAGATATTGTTTGTAGCCGACGATGGCCAGCCACAGATCGTCTGTTATAGGGATGCCTGCCAGTGAAGGCCAGAACTCCTGTCCATCGGGCGTGCAGACGTCCAGCATCTTTTCACCTTCCTCATTTGTTGTCTCTTCCCATCGGGCCAGGCCGGGCATGATCTCGGGCAGCCATCCTTGTATGCCGGCGATGAGGGGAAGGCGGGTCTGCTTATCGTAGGATGTTATCTCAAATCCATGCTGGTAGCCTTCTTTGGCTTTTTTGAACTTGGCGTCCAGGTGTTTTCGCAGCTTGTCGAGGAAGGACGCCGCCTTTTCACGCGTGGCCTGCATATCTTCTTCGCTCAGCAGGA
>DASZWE010000166.1:0-9261 GCA_035546735.1 Puia sp. | reverse complement strand
CAAGTTTGGAGAGGCGGGCAGCAAGGTTGTTGTCGAGGAGTTCCTGTATGGTATCGAAATGTCTGTTTTCGTGTTGACGGATGGGCAGCATTTTGTGATCCTGCCGGAGGCGAAGGATTACAAGCGGGTGGGAGAAGGTGATAAAGGGCCCAATACTGGGGGGATGGGCGCTGTCAGTCCCGTTCCTTTTGCGGACGATGCTTTTATGGCCAAGATCACCCAGCGGATCATCCAGCCGACGGTGGAGGGTTTGGCTAAAGAGAACATCGACTATAAGGGTTTTATTTTTATAGGTATTATTAAAGTAAAGGAGGAGCCGCTGGTCATCGAGTACAATTGCCGGATGGGCGACCCTGAGACGGAGGTGGTGATGCCCCGTCTGAAGAACGACCTGGTAGAGCTATTCCAGGCGGTGGCGGAACAGCGGCTGGACAAGGTCCGGATCGAGATGGACCCGCGTATTGCCTGTACCATTGTGGCTGTCAGCGGCGGCTACCCGGGGAGCTATGAGAAGGGGTATGCGATCAGCGGGCTGGAAGAGCCATTATCCTCCGACAGCCTGATATTCCATGCGGGCACCAAAGAGGATAAGGGGCAGGTCGTCACCAGCGGAGGCCGTGTCCTTTGTGTCACTTCTTTTGCCGAGACGGTTTATGAGGCCGTCGACAAATCGAGGGACGTGCTGGAAAAGCTGTATTTCGAAGGGATCTATTACCGCCGGGATATAGGGTATGAATTTCTTTAGGGGGAGTGATCATAAAACCTATTCCATTATATGTCTAATGAAGTCCACTACAGCGATTACCTGCAACTGGAGAAGATCCTGGGGGCGCAGGATCCTGAAAGTTTCCGGAAGGGCGGGCCGGCCCATGACGAGATGCTTTTTATCGTCATTCATCAGGCGTATGAGCTTTGGTTCAAGCAGCTGCTGTTCGAGACGGATTCCGTCATCGACATTATGCGGCAGCCTCTGAATGACAATTCCCCTGAAATGCAGGTCGTGGTGCACCGTCTGGCCCGTTGCGGGACCATCCTTCGGGTGCTGGTCCACCAGATCGATGTCATGGAGACCATGACCCCTATGGATTTCCTGGACTTCCGGGATATGCTCCGGCCTGCTTCCGGCTTCCAGAGCTGGCAGTTCAAGCTTTTGGAGGCCCGGCTGGGATTGAAATACGAGCATCGGCATGGTCAGCAGTATTATGTCTCCCAGCTGCGGCAGCCCGAAGTAGATGTCATCAAACAGGCGGAAAAGGACAGCTCCTTGTTTGAGCTGGTGAACAAATGGCTGGAGCGGATGCCTTTTGACCCGGGGACTGCCTTTTGGCAGGGCTATCGGCAACGTTACCTGGAATCTCTGGCCGACAATGAAAAGACCAATTTGCCCCTCTTCGACGGGATATTCTTTGGCGGCTCCTCACCGGATGGCCCAGTCGCTGAAAGCCGTCAGCTGTCCCCTTCCGCCTGTCGCGCTGCATTATTTATCATGCTTTACAGAGGATATCCTATTCTGCAGCTACCCTTCCAGGTACTGAATCAACTTTTAGACATCGATGAGCAGCTCAGCACCTGGCGGTACCGTCACATGAGCATGGTGCAGAGAGTGATCGGAACCCGCGTGGGGACTGGCGGCAGCACGGGTAAGGACTATCTCAGCGCCGCCCTGCTCAAGCACCATGTGTTCAGGGAAGTGGCAGCGCTTACCAGCTTTCTCATTGAAAGAAAGAGGTTGCCCCAGCTGGATGTGGAGATGGAGAAAAGGTTGGGTTTTGCGCGCTAGGGGCGGAGACGGATTATTTTTAGGGTTATCCATGTACGGTGCAGAAATTTTATGGAGAAGGTCTTCATCAACATACGCAACTACAACTTTTTTCGTTTTGTACCTTGAGTCTTACCCTTTGAAGACAGTCTCCAAAATAAATTTGGCAGTTAAGGTCCTGTGGAAAATAATCCGATGAATCAAGGGCTCTACCTTTGTAATTCAAATTATTTCCTTCAATTTTGCTGTCCAGATGGAAGAGGGGACCGTCGGTGAACTGGCCGAGCGGCCCCGGGGCTCAATATCGCCGAAATTCAAAAATCTGACCTTTATACTAAAATGGGATTATTCAATTTCCTTACACAAGAAATAGCCATGGACTTGGGTACCGCCAATACCCTCATCATACATAACGATGAAATTGTGGTGAATGAGCCCAGCATTGTAGCGCTGGATCGTAATAATCCAAAGACCGTGCTGGCAGTCGGCAAGCGGGCGCTGATGATGCACGAAAAGACGCACGAAAGCATACGCACTGTAAGACCCCTGAAAGATGGTGTTATTGCAGATTTCAATGCTGCGGAGCTGATGATCCGGGAGATGATCAAGATGATCTATCCCAAGAAGCCGCTCTTCCCTCCCAGCTGGCGGATGATGATCTGTATCCCTTCCAGCATTACGGAGGTGGAAAAAAGGGCTGTCCGGGACAGCGCCGAGCAGGCGGGAGCCAAGGAAGTATACCTGATACATGAGCCCATGGCAGCCGCCCTGGGTATCGGTATCGACGTAGAAGAGCCTGTCGGCAATATGATCATCGATATTGGTGGCGGTACCACCGGCATCACCGTTATCGCCCTGGCGGGCATTGTTTGCGACCAGTCCATCCGCATAGCCGGTGACGAGTTTACGGCCGACATTATGGAAGCGCTCCGCAGATACCACTCCCTGCTGATAGGGGAGCGGACGGCCGAGCAGATAAAGATACAGATCGGCGCCGCCTTAAAGGATCTGGACAATCCCCCTGATGATATCCCTGTCAATGGACGGGACCTGGTAACGGGCATTCCCAAGCAGATCATGGTCAGCTACCAGGAAATAGCCGAGGCCCTCGATAAAAGTATCTTCAAGATAGAAGAAGCTATTTTGAAAGCCCTGGAGACGACTCCGCCCGAGCTGGCGGGCGATATCTACCGCCGGGGTCTGTATCTCACCGGAGGTGGCGCCCTGCTTCGCGGACTGGACAAGCGTCTCAGCCAGAAGATCAAATTACCCGTGCATATTGCGGATGATCCGCTGAAAAGCGTGGTTCGGGGAACGGGCATCGCCCTGAAGAACTACGACCGCTATCCCTTTGTCATGCGATAAAGGACCCCGGCCGGACAGACATCGGACCTATTTAAAACCAGAACCAGAACTCCGAAATAAACTACACAGCGGTGCGTAACGTTTTTCTCTTCATCAGAAGGCATTTTAACTTCCTCTTCTTCCTGGTGTTGCAGATAATAGCCCTATCTTTTCTCTTTCGCTATAACAAGTTCCACGAAGCCGCTTTTATGAATGTCAGTACGGAGCTCACCGGCAGGATCAGCGAGAAGTACAATGGCATCGAATATTATTTCCAGCTCAAAAAGACGAATGAGGATCTGGTAAGGGAGAATATCCGTCTCCGCCAGCTGCTGAAAGATAATTATGAAGCTCCTGATTCTCTCCGGAGGCTGATCATGGATACCATTAAGGTAGACTCGGGCCGGAGCATTCTGAAGTATACCTATCTGGAAGCAAAGGTCGTGGGCAACTCCACTCAGCTGAAGCAACCCAATTACCTGACCATCCATCGCGGTTTTGCCCAGGGGGTTCGGCCCAATATGGGTGTGATAGGTCCGCAGGGCATTGTAGGCTCCGTCGTCAATGTCAGTGAAAATTTTGCGACCGTTATGAGCATGCTGCACCCACAGTTCAAGGCGGTGGTCAAATTGAAAAATGGAGGGGAAACGGGTGCTATCGAGTGGGATGGGCTTAGTGTGCTTTTTGTCACCTTAAAAAATATTCCGAAGAGCGCCAAGGTCCAAAGAGGGGATACGATCCTTACCAGCCAGACCTCTTCCCTTTTCCCGGCCAATATCATGGTTGGCACTGTTTATGACATCGTCCCCGACAATTCCAGCAATTTCTATACATTGAGGATCCGGCCTTCCACAAACTTCTTTAATATTGAGTATGCGTATGTTATAGCGAATTCACAATATGACGAGCAACGACGTATAGAGGATTCTACCCGTAAAAAAGTACAATGAGCGAGCTGCTGAAAAATACGGTCCGATTTATTTTATTCATCCTGGTACAGGTATTTATTCTTTTTAAGATGCCTCCCCTGCACCGGTTTATCACTCCCTACCTGTATTATTTATATATTCTTTGGCTGCCTTTTAGCCTCTCCAGGGCTGGTCTTACCTTGCTGGGGTTTGTTTTTGGCCTTTGCCTGGATTATTTCAGCAAGACGCCCGGTCTTCACGCTGCTGCCTGTACGCTGATAGCCTATGTCAGACCTTTTGTCATCGGATTGCTCATTTCACAGGAAGGCGCCGATAAGAACTATATATCCCCCTCGATCGTCAGTATGGGATGGGCTCCCTATGCCACTTATGTCCTCGTCCTGACTCTTTTGCATCATACCTGGCTGGTATTGCTGGAATGGATGAGCTTTGGGTCGTTCCTGTATTTTCTGGGGAAGGTGATAGCTTCGACGGCTGTCAGCTTATTGTTGGTGCTGCTGACGGAACTGTTGTTCTTCCGCAAACAGAAATTCAGGACAAATACCATTTGACGACCACAGGTTGTCGCCGCAGCCGAGCAGAGCGAAGGTTGTGAACAAGGCGGAGTGAGGTCCGTCAAAATTTTTTACCAGAATCCTGGGAAAGTAATATGATTTGCATTGCCATCAGCGTTAATATGCCGTACTTTGTAACGCGTTGAGCGTTCCTTGGATTTAAAGTTATGCCTGTATTTAACCAATCCCGTAGCAATATCATCCGCCTGATCTTTGCGGGAATGTTCCTGATCATTGCGGCTCAATTATTCCACCTGCAAATTGTCTCTAAAAAGTATCAGCAGCAGGCGCAGGAGAATGCCCTTTTCCGGAAGAGCATCTACCCTTCCCGTGGGATCATTTACGACCGGAAAGGAAGAGCTATCCTCAACAACACTATTCTATACGACCTGATGGTCACTCCTGCCCAGGTAAAGAATATCGACACGAATTATTTATGTCAGCTGGTAGGTATCGACACGATCGAGTTCCGTAAGCGGGTGCTGGATGCGAGGATCAAGAACGGACCTTTCCGGCCCACGATCTTCGAGGATCTGCTGCCGCCGGATATGTATGCGCGGCTGGAGGAGAATATCTGGAAATTCCCCGGCTTCAACCTGCAGGAGCGTCCTGTACGGGTATATCCCTATAATGCGGCTGCCCATATCATGGGATATGTAGGAGAGGTGGATTCTTCCATTTTGCGAAGGTCGAATAATTACTATCAGCTGGGCGACTATGTAGGAAGGTCCGGCCTCGAGCAGTATTATGAGAAAGTGCTGATGGGTCAGCGGGGTATCGAATTCTGGATAAAGGATAACAGGAACAGGTTGGTGGGTCATTACCAGGACAAGAGCCTGGACACGCCTGCCATTGCCGGTAAGAACCTGCGCACCTACCTCGATATCGAACTGCAGCAGCTGGCCGAGCGGTTGCTGGCGGGCAAGACAGGCGCCATTGTCGCCATCGAGCCTTCCACGGGCGGCATTCTCGCCATGGCTTCGGGTCCCAACTACGATCCAAATTCTCTTACCGGTCCGGAGAAGCAAGCCAACTACGCCCGCCTGGCGTTGGATGTTTCCAGCCCCATGCTCAACCGGGCCATCAAGGGGCAATATCCGGCCGGCAGTACCTATAAGCCTATTGGAGCCCTGATAGGTCTGGATGAGAACGTGATCACTCCTGCCAGCGGTATCAATTGCCTGGGGGCTTATCTGGCCTGTACGAGGCCGGTGAGGTGCGATGAGCACAATCCGGGGCATGCTGCCAATCTCCGGCTGGCCATTGCCCAT
Source organism: Puia sp. (assembly GCA_035546735.1). Classification (GTDB taxonomy): domain Bacteria; phylum Bacteroidota; class Bacteroidia; order Chitinophagales; family Chitinophagaceae; genus Puia. Next base: position 3,404 of record DASZWE010000166.1, on the reverse strand, counting down.
AGCTGCAACTCTTTTTTCTGTAATACTTTCCGGCTGACGATAGACAATCCGGAATATCACAGCGCCCGTTTGGGGCTGATGAAATGGAAGGAATATGTCAATGCCTTCGGCCTGGGTCGTCGTCTGGGTGTCGACCTGCCCAGCGAGGACAGGGGTAATATACCCGATACGACTGCTTATGATAAGGATTATAACCGGAGCTGGAACTCCTGTACCATGGTCACCATGGGCATCGGGCAGGACAAAATGAATGTGACCCCATTGCAAATGGCCAATGCCATGTGCATCGTGGCCAACAAAGGGTATTATTATACGCCTCATTTTGTACGAAGCATCGATGACGCACGGGGAGACGACAGTATTCTCAACAAATACTATATAAAGCATGAACCGGTGACCCATATATCCGATGACGCTTTTAATGTGGTACAGAACGGTATGCAGGATGTGATCGAGATTGGAACGGGCCGTGCGGCAAGGATACCAGGCATTGACATGTGTGGCAAGACGGGAACGGCCGAGAACAAGCAGGTCATCGACGGGCGTGTCCTGAAATTACATAACCACTCCTGGTTTGTCTGTTTTGCTCCCAGGGAAAATCCCAAGATCGCCGTGGCGGTCATTGTGGAGAATGGGGGATATGGAAGTGCGCAAGCGGCGCCTATCGGGTCTATTATCGTGGAGAAATACCTGAACGATACGTTGCGGAATGAGCGGCTGGCGGATGTGAACAGGATTGCCGGCACCAATCTGATGCCCAAATATCTTGTGCGTCTGCAATTCAAGACGGATTCAATTCGGGCTGCTGAATATGCGAGTCAGACGGGCGACAGTTCGAGGCTGCTGAAATATATGGACCGGTCCAACCGGGCGATGATGCTGGATACTTCGGAAGGTTCGAGAAGTCCGCTGCTGGCGGCCATACGGAAGATGCCGAACTTCAAGCCTTTGATGCCCAGGGTTGCGCCGGCTGCCCCTGCTGCTCCTGCACAGAAGCCTGATACCGGCAAACATGTTCCGGCACTGGATACATCGGCGAGCCCTCCCATACGACATAAGGCGAGGCCGGACACTGTACAAAAACCATCGGATCAGAAGGGGGATTCAACGCAACCTTAATTATGAGCCAACGAAATCCTACCATATCAAAAGGTGTAGACTGGTCGCTCGTGTGGATCTGGGTGATCCTGTGTCTCATCGGTATCACCAGCATCTTCGCGGCTTCCTATCATGAAGGGGAGAACGTCATACAGGGGTTCATATCCCTAAAGACAGACTATAGCCGCCAGTTGCTGTTCTTTTTCCTGGCCGGCATCATCGGCACTTTTATTCTTCTCACGGACAGTAAGTTTTTTACGGCTACGGCCAATCTGGGCTATGCCTTTGGTATATTCCTGCTATTGCTGGTATTCCCCTTCCACTCCAAGGTGAAGGGAACGGAGTCGATCATCCGGTTTGGCGGCGCCTTCCAGCTGCAGCCGGCGGACCTGTGCAAGCTGTTCGTGAACCTGGCGCTGGCCAAGTATTTGTCCCGTGTGGAGACCAATTTTACCCGGCCCCGGAGCCAGCTTATTGCTTCGGTGATTGCCCTGGCGCCGGCTGCGATGAGCATCATGCAACATGAGACGGGGCTGGCCCTGGTGTATTTTTCCTTTTTCCTGGTGATGTTCCGGGAGGGGCTGCCGCCTTCTGTGCTGGTCATCGGCTTTTCCTTTGCCGTGCTGGTGGTGGCGACGTTGTTATTGGAGCCGAACACGCTGGCCATCCTGCTGACCTGCGTGGCGTTGCTGGCAATCTATATCCTGCGCCGGCAGGTCAAGCGCAACCGCAGCATACTTTTTATGATCATCGGAATCTGGTTTGTCTGTGTGGGAGTACAGCGATTTGTCGTTCCGTTTGTGTTCGACCATGTATTCAAGCCCTACCAGGTCAAGCGTATTTATGACACCATCGGGAAGGACTATATTCCGAAAGACCAGGCTGCGGAGGCGTCCATCGAAAATGAGCAGAGAGGGAAGAAGAAGGACAATAACTATAATGTGAAGCAGAGCAAGATTGCCATTGGCAGCGGTGGCTTTATTGGAAAGGGTTTGCTGAAAGGTACACAGACACGTTATGATTTTGTGCCCGAGCAAAAGACCGACTTTATTTTCTGCACCATCGGGGAGGGTTTTGGTTTTCTGGGAAGCATTTTGTTTTTAGGTATTTATATCCTGTTGCTCATGCGGATCGTTTCCATTGCGGAACGACAGCGAAGCGTATTCAGCCGATGTTATGCGTATGGCGTGGCCAGCGTATTCTTCTTTCACATCGTTATCAATATATGTATGACCGTGGGGCTGGCTCCTGTTATTGGCATACCGCTGCCCTTTATCAGCTATGGGGGAACGAGCCTGCTGACCTTCAGCGTTATGCTTTTTATCCTGGTGCGGCTGGATGCAGACCGGCAGATGGTATTGAGATAGGACGGACCGGGGGTTCGTCGTGGGAAGGACAGACATTAGGTGTAACTTTGTATTATGAAGATCATTCCGTTGTCCGAAGGCGCTTTCACTATTGACAAGACCAAGTTATTCGTTCCATTCGATACGGCAAAAGACGACCTGCAGCAGCGTCCTATCGGCAGTCTGCTTGTGGAAGTACAACCTTTTGCTATTGTCAGTACGGAGGATGTGCTGGTGCTGGACACGGGGCTGGGGTTCGAGATCGATGGAGAACTGCAGATCCATCGTAATCTGCGTGCGGCGGGTATCGATCCGGGGAAGGTCACGAAGGTGCTGATGAGCCATCTACATAAGGATCATGCCGGGGGGATGAGCCGGATGGGGCCTTCGGAGGTCCGGGAGGCGTCGTTCCCGAATGCTACTTACTATATACAGCGTAAAGAGCTGGAATATGCGTATGAGAAGGGGCCTACTTCTTATATTACGGAGGAGCTGGATTGGCTGAGGCAATCTCCGAAGGTTGTTTTCCTGGAGGGGGATGGTGTTTTGGATGGCTATATAAAATATGAGGTCACCGGGGCGCATTGTCCGTATCATCAGGTATTCCGGGTCGTGGATGGAGGGGAGAAGGTGTTCTTTGGAGGGGATGTGGCTCCGCAGCTGCAGCAGATGAAAAGCAGGTTTGTTGCAAAATATGACTATGATGGAAAGAGGGCTATGGAGCTGAGGCAGGAGTGGTGGGAGGAGGGACGGCGGGAGGGATGGAAATTTTTATTCTATCATGATGTGAAGACGCCAATTTATGGCTAATGATGGGCCTTCGGCCGACGGACCTATGGTCCGTCCTGTATTCTATCACGATGTGAAGACGCCCATGTATCCTTAGACACGGGCTGGGGTCCTACAAAAAAGGCCTGCTCTGGAAAGAGCCGGCCGTTGCTAACCTATGAAAAACACCAG
>DASZWE010000165.1:0-11211 GCA_035546735.1 Puia sp. | reverse complement strand
CCTGCAGAGCCTCATCGAATACAACCGGGTCTTACAGCAGCGGAACGGATACCTTAAATCACTGACAAACAATAGAATACAAGACAAAAGTCTCCTGGATGTATACGACGGACAGCTTACGGGTCCCGGTATCTATGTTTTTGAGAAAAGAAAGGCCTTTCTCCAGGACCTCCTGCCCCTGGTCGAGCGATCCTATACCGATATTGCCGGGGTCGCAGAACCCCTCTCCTTCACCTATGACAGCGCCTTGCTGGAGACGCCCTTTGCCCAGCTTCTCCGGAATTCCAGGGACAAGGACCTCTATCTCCAGCGCACCAATACAGGTATTCATAAAGATGACATCGACGTCCTCTATGGCGGACAGCCCTTCAAATCCATTGCCTCGCAGGGGCAGAGAAAAAGTCTTTTATTTGCGCTGAAGCTGGCGGAATATGAAATGCTCAAACAGTACAAGGGTTTCCCGCCCCTCCTTCTTTTGGATGACGTGTTTGAAAAGCTGGATGCACATCGCATGCACAACCTCCTGGATAAGGTCTGCCTCAGGGATCATGGACAGATCTTTATTACGGATACCCACGGTGACCGCATCCGGCTGGAGTTGGATAAATTGAATATTCCCAGCCAGATAATATCTCTATAGAACCGCACTTTTTTTATTAAAAAAATTTTACATTTAGTTTTTAAGCAGACCGAAAACAAAATGCTATGCCAGCCGACCTGGAATCTTCTATTTCTTTTTTAGAATCTACTAACGACCCTGCGACCGCTTACTTTTCTTTTACCGTGGATGAAACGGGGGAATATGGCATCATCAAGGCAAATAAGGAAGGACTCCGTCTCTATGCAGCCGAAATGTTGAAAAAATCCATCGAGCTGGAACAAAGACAGGATGGACAGCCGCTGTTCTTCGGCCACCTGGAATGGGTGGTCAGCGACGCCGGATACGACCTCATTGCCGGTGTCTCCCCTCTATATCAATCCCGGGCCGACATTCCCCGTCATGCGGACCAGGAACGCCGCGAAAAAGAGCCTCACAAAGATGAACAGCCCCGCCGTAGCGGATGTCTGTTCTCTATCATGTTGTGGGTAATTGGCGGGTTGATTTATCTAGTGGGCCACAAGGCTTTTGCTAACTTGCACCTATGGGAGAATATTCACTAGGGGACGCCTTACGGAAATTTCTGGACAACAGCCGGATAAAAGGCTCTATCCAGGCCTTGCAGATCGAAGAAGTATGGGAGCAGATCATGGGTAAGACCATCGCCCGTTACACAGACAAAATTCAGATCCACGGCTCCACGCTTTACATCAATACATCTGTCGCCCCCCTGCGTCAGGAATTACTCTACCAGAAAGAAAAGATCATACAACGTGTCAACGAGGCCCTGGGTGAAAAAGTGATCAGGGAGGTGGTGATAAAATAATCTATCCTCGCCGAACCCTTGGGTCAATGATGCCATACAACGCATCCGCGAGCAGGCCGATAACAATAAAGAAAAAGGAAGATATCAGCACTGACCCCATCACCACGGGAAAGTCCAGCTTCTCCAGGGCATCCACCGTCACCTTCCCGATACCTGTCCATCCAAAGATGTATTCTACAAAGAAGGCCCCCGCCAGCAGCTCAGCAAACCAACCGGTAATAGCCGTGACCACAGGGTTCAAAGCATTCCTCAGTCCGTGCTTCCAGACAACGGCTCTACGGGAGAGCCCTTTCGCATAAGCCGTCCGGATATAATCCTGGTCCAGCACATCCAATAGCGCCCCCCTTGTCAGCTGGGCGATAATGGCCATAGGCCGGATGCCTAATGTAACGGCCGGCAGGATCAGGTTCTGCAATTGCAGGTGCCTTCCGGCAAAAGGGTCCGTATGATATAAATTTCCTGTCAGGTGAAGCCCCGTATAATCGCTCAGGACAAAACCAAACAAATAAGCAATGACGATGCCCATAAAGAAGCTGGGCGCCGAGATACCCAGCACGCTGGTAAAGATGGCTGTCGTGTCCATCCATGTCCCCTTCTTCACCGCCGCCAGCACTCCCAGCGCTATACCCAATACAATGGCTATGAATATGGCTGCTATCGCCAGCAGGATGGTCCGGGGCAATGCCTCCATCAATACCTGGCCCACGTCTTTTTTTGTTTGATAGCTTCGACGAAGATAGGGCCATTTCAACCCGACCTTTATATCCCCTCCTATAAACCAGCCCCTCAGACCTTTTTGCAGTATCTCTTCTTTGGAATGAATGCCGATGGGGCTTACGTCATCGAGATAAAGGACAAACTGTTTCCAGCGCGGCTGATCCAGGTATAATTCCTTGCGGATGTTTTCCTGGGTGGCGGCATCTGCCCGCTGACCCATTACCAGACGCGATGGGTCTCCAAAACCCTGGAAGAGGAGGAATACGGCGACCACCACTCCCAACATTACCAGCAGTCCATAAAAGCTTTTTCTAATGAGGTATCGTATCATGGTTGATTTGTAGTGGCGGCCGGCAGCTCATTGATATTGGGCAGCGCCAGTCCAAAGTCGGCATAGCTCCACTTGTTAAGGATCGTCCCTTTCTTCAGCAGATACAGGGTCGGATTAGCGCGGGCAGCTGTTTTGATGGCCGTGCCATCGCATTTCAGGATGCTTACCCCATCGCTGATGCCGGCCTTTCGTGTCCAGTCTACCACATTGTCATAATTCCCGGTGATAAAATACAGGGGAATATGTTTGGCTTTCGCCATGGTATAGATCAGGCTGAACTCCCTGACCCAGGGAGCAGGGTAGGCATCCAGCTCTTTGGTAAAGAAGAAAAGCTTAAAACCTTCTTGTTCCAGCACCGCCTGTGTCGTATCCGTTCCGGCGTCTGTCGTCAGGACAAAGTCCTTAATGGCGGCCTCGGCATTTCCCTTGCGCACCAGCTTGTCGTAGCGGCTGACGAATTTATAGCTGTCGTCAAAGTCGGCGGGGAAATTATTCCCGCTGATCTCGATCTGCCTGCCATTCTTGTTGTAGATCATGGTGATCACCGTGCTGTCGGGTACGGAGCCCGGCGGCGCCTTCATCTTTTCAGGCATATTCGTACCGGCGCGATAAGGCAGACAATCCACTGCGGGCAGATGTATCAGTACATACCATTGAAAGGCGACGGACAGCACTGTAGCCAGCACCAGGATGGAAATACTGGCCACCTGCGGCAGCAAAGGCTTTATCCTTCGCTGGGCAGCGAACAAAAAGAGGATGAGAGCCAGCAGGATCAGGTCCTTGGAAAAGGACTGGCCGGCCGTCAAGGGGATACAATCCCCAAAGCAGCCGCATTCCCGCACTTTCCCGGACAGGTAGGCATAGCCGGTGAGAAAAGTAAAGAAGATGATCAGCAAAAGGAGCAGCCAGCTGAATAGCCGCATCCTCCATCCTAGCAGGATCGCCACTCCCGCAACGATCTCGAAGACGATCATGACGATGGAAAAGATCAGCGTGTAATTGTCCAGCCAATGAAAATTCCAGACCTCGAAGAATTCCTGCATCTTATAGCTGAGGCCCAGCGGGTCGTTGGCTTTTACCAATCCCGAAAAAATGAATAGAACGCCCACGATGACACGGGCAATGGCGACAAGTATTTTCATGGAATATGCTATTATGACTATCCGTTGTGCTTCCCTTCCGTGATCAATATCAGGGCGAACAAAGAATAATTGATGATATCGATAAAGTTCGAATCGATGCCCTCGCTGATCAGCGTCTTTCCCTCATTTACCACGATCTGCCTTATTCGCAGTATTTTCATCAGGATGAGGTCCACAAAGCTTTCCTGGCTCATGTCCCGCCATGCCTCTCCATAATCATGGTTCTTGTCCAGCATGGTCTGGTATACAAGCGCCATTTTTTCGTCGTACCATTTGGCTACCTCATCCGGATGCACTTCCGCCGGTCCATGGGGGTCCGACAATTGTATCAGCCCGATGATCCCATAATTCACCATCGCCCTGAACTCTCCCGTCTTGTCCTCCTGTACGCGTGTTTCCTGCGTCTCCTGCAGGGTTCGTATACGCCTGGCCTTGATATACAACTGATCGGCTATGCTTATAGGACGCAACACTCTCCAGGAAGTCCCATAATCCAGGGTCTTTTTTAAAAAGATGGACCTGCAGCCGGACACAGCTTCCTTGTATTGCTCATCCGTAGTATTCTTCATCATACAAATATAGTGTCCGGAAAAACAGGTTCTGGATAAATGTAACCTGTTTTCCGGAAAAATCTAATGTCTGTCCTTCGGACAACGAACCTTTGGTTCGTTCTAGCTCCTATCTTAGTCCTATCTTAGCATGCCAAATTAAATCCTTATACATGTTCACCTTGAATGGCCGGGGCAGGTTGCGGGCAGGCGACAGACCGCTGGTAATGAGCATTATCAACAGCACGCCCGACTCCTTCTACGAAGGCAGCCGCTCTGGTGGCGGGAAGGAACTGCTTGAGCAGGCTGAAAAAATGCTGCAGGATGGGGCCGACATCTTCGACATAGGAGGACAAAGCACCCGCCCCGGCGCAGAATGGGTGGGAGTAGAAGAAGAGCTGCGCCGGATCATTCCACACATCACCCTGTTAAAACAACATTTCCCCGATGTCGTTCTTTCTGTAGACACCTGGTACAGCCGGGTGGCACAGGAAGCAGTGGCCGCCGGCGCTTCTTTGATCAATGATGTCAGCGGAGGGCGGCAGGACCCTGAGATGCTGGCGACGGTGGGCCGGCTGGGCGTTCCTTATGTGTGCATGCATATGAAGGGGACGCCTGCCACCATGAATAAAGAAGCCGTATACGAGGATGTGACAAAGGAAGTGCTGGACTTTTTTATCACCCGGACGGAAGATTGCCGGCAGGCAGGCATACACGACGTTATTCTGGACCCGGGCATGGGATTCGCCAAGACACACCGTCATAATCTGGAGTTGCTGCACAACCTGTCCGTCTTCCGCATGCTGGGGCGGCCTGTCCTGTTAGGCGTCTCACGGAAATCCACCATCTATAAGCTGCTGGGCATTACCCCGGAAGAAGCCCTCAATGGCACCACTGTTCTGAATACGCTGGGACTGTTGAATGGGGCGGACATCCTGCGTGTACATGATCCGAAAGAGGCCAGGCAGGCCATTTTTCTAATGGAAGCATACAAAAAATCCCGCGTCTAGCGGGATTTTTTGTAATTATTTGTGTTGTCGCGGCTGTGGTCTTGTCGGCATCTGACCTTGCATTTGCGGCGGCATCATCGGCCTCACGGGTTGTGCGGGAGCATCCGTAACATCGGCGATCTCCACCTCGAAGATAAGATTCTCAAAAGGCTTATGGCCAGGTCCGGGCTGTTGATTGTACGCCAGGTACGCAGGAATATACAAAGTGCCTTTACCGCCTTTTTTGAACTTCCGCAGACCGTCATCCCATCCCTGAATAATGGAACCTGATCCCACGACGAACTTGAGAGGATCGCCAGGTCCCTTCATGTTGGACTCGAATTCCTTGCCGGAAGGCAGCAGCTTGCCTGTGTAGCGTACAGATACCTGTTTCCCGGAATCGACGCTGGGACCATCCCCTTCGGACTGTATTACCACATACGTACCTTTCTCTGTCTTTTCGGCTTTGATATTGTTCTTGGCAAGATAGCTTTCCACCGCACTTATTTCCCGTTGTTTCTCGGCAGTCAGCTCCTTTTCATTATCGGCCGTCTTTGCTTCCATCGTTGGGAAGATATCCAGCACTTTGAACGAAATGGTCAGCTTGTCCTTCTTGTGGATAAAGGGAGGTAGCTGGCCTCCAAAACGCTTTTGCAAGGTATCCGCCAGCTCTACCACTACGGCGCTGTCACCTTTACGCAGCAAAGGGAATATTTCCGTTGGGCTGTATATCGGACGGGCGCTATCCACCTGGATATATACAGGCATGCCCCCTTCCGAAGAATACAGGACGGAGTCGCGCACCTTCTGTACAAAATGTACTTTCAAAAACTCGCCCTTTTTAACGACAGGATTCTTCTTATCAGAAATGATCTTATATAAAATACCGCTCTTTGTCTTCTTATACTCCTGGCTGGTACAGGATACGGTAGCCAACAAGATCATGCTGACAAGTGCGAACAACGGGATCTTTTTCATTTAGCTTTCTTTAATTATTGTAATTGTGATGAATTCTCTTTTATTGCCTGTATAAAACGCTGCACCGTCTGCTCCAGCGTATCGCTACTCCGTCCGCCGGCTGCGTTGAAATGTCCGCCGCCCTCAAAATATTTCCTGGCAAACGTGTTTACGTCAAAATCCCCCTTACTCCGGAACGAACATTTTACCTCCTCATCCCGGTCGATGATCAAGGCAGCCATTTTTATGCCCTGGATGGTCAGCGGATAGTTGACGAGCCCCTCCGTATCCCCCGTCTTTATCTCAAAACGTACCAAGTCTTTCCAGGGGATGGCTATAAGGGCTGCATTATATTCATAATATATCTCCATTTTGTTCTGCAGCACATATCCGAAAAATCGAAGACGGTTCTCCAGGAAGTTGTCAAAAAGATTCTCATGGATCCTCGTATGATTGAAACCCGTATCCTTCAGGTCCCCCACCATGCGATGTACGGCCGCCGTAGCCGCCGGGAATCTGAAAGAGCCCGTATCGCTCATAACTCCGGCATAAAGACAAGAAGCAATATCGACATTGATCTTATCCGCATGCCCGCTGCCCATGATCAGGTCGTAGACCATCTCGCTGGTAGAGCTTTTCCCCGTATCGCTCACCCCATATGTAAAGCTCTCACGCTCAGGCTGCTGATGATGGTCAATGAGAATTTTTTCACAGGTCATCTTCCGGATCTTGTACGCCATATGCCGCGTCCGGCTCAATACATTGAAGTCAAGACAGAACAGCCATTCCGCCTGATCCAGGACGGCATTCGCCTTATCCATACTGTATTCGAAGTCGATGACGCCGTTACAGCCTGGCATCCATTTCAGCCATTCGGCCCAGTTGGTGGGCGAAATGACGGTACAGGCATGTCCCAGCTGTCTCAAAAAATGGTATAAGCCGAGGGCAGAACCCATTGCATCCGCATCCGGCTTTTGATGCATGGTAATAACTACCTTTCGGGGTTTGCTTAGCTGCCCATATATATCCTCAATTGCACGCATATAAAAAGTGCGGAAATTGGTCTCGTCCGAAAAATAGCCCAATTCCCGCATATGTCTACTTTCTGTAGACCTTCGTCGGACCTGCTTCGACACGGTCCTTCTCGATCGTAACCTTCGTTCCACTCGGTTACCGTCTGTCTCATTCGTACCCTTCGTTACCTCGGGTACTTCAAAAGCTCCTTCCCGGTCGGGACCTACGGTCCTGGACGAACCGCTTCCAGCGGTTCTTAAGAGGCTGCAAAGGAACTAAATTAAATGGCAAATCCCAAATAAACCAAAAACTATACCTTACCTTTGCTCCCCAAAAATCATAACGAAAATATGAGCAATCGAACTTTTACCATGATCAAGCCGGACGCCTTCTCCAAAGGACATTCCGGAGCCATTCTTGACAAGATCATTAAAAGCGGCTTTCGTATCGTGGCCCTGAAGCTCACCCAACTGTCCGCTGGCAAGGCTGGGGAATTTTATGCAGTACACAGTCAGCGTCCCTTTTATGGTGAGCTGGTAAGTTTTATGAGCAGCGGTCCCATCATCGCGGCCATTCTGGAAAAAGACAACGCGGTAGCAGATTTCCGCAAGCTCATTGGCGCCACCGATCCTGCTAAGGCGGACGAAGGCACTATCCGTAAATTGTTTGCATCTTCTGTAGGCGAGAATGCCATCCATGGCAGCGACAGCGATGAAAACGCCAAAATTGAAGGCGACTTTTTCTTCAGCGGTCTGGAAAGAATATAAGTAGGGTCCCCTCCCCGGAGGGGATCTTTAATTTTTAACAGGCGTGAGCGTATACCCCTGCTTCCGCAGCAGATCTATCACCCCATTCTCCCCCGGCAGGTGCGCCGCCCCTACCGCCACCAGCAAGGATTTTTGAGGCAGTAGCCCATTAAGCATCTTTGCCCATTTCCGGTTGCGATCATATAAGAGAAGATCCATATGTCCGTTCATGCTTGGATCGCCCTGACGGCTGAGGGAGTCGATCTTGTCAAGGTCCTGCGCCTTATATACCTCCGCCAGGTCACGGGTCATCTTAGCATATTCTTCGCTGCTGTCCACATAATTCACCAGCTCCTTCGCCTGCTGCTCATAAGGGATGCTGTCGAATAATCCAGCCTGGAACTCTACTGTCTCCAGCCCATTCACAGGCTTGTCATAGGTACGAAGCTCTTTCATGATCATCAGCTCCATCCCGTCCGTGGTCTGACAATCCATTCCTGCCGTCTCGATGAGACTGCTGATAAGCATGGGCTTGAACCGCTCCAGCATGCCAAAGGGCAGCATCGCGGCATGCTGGTTGAAATATGCCTTTACCCGCTCGTACTCCTTTGGGGTGAGCAGGTCCGATAGTTTTTTGCTGTCATTCATCCGCATGTATTTCATGGCGCCCAGCATCCCCCACTTATCGCTTATATCGATCTCGAAATAAACTTCGTCGACACGGGCGATGGCCGCACGGAGACTGTCGCTCAGGTGAGCGTCGTCCGTACAAAGTATATGCATGGTCCCGAATAAATAGGATGGCTTTTTCAATCCATTGCCCGATATCTGCCAAAGTAAGGTATGAGGTGTCTGTGAAAAGCCCAGACAGGTCCATAATAATCCTGCTGACAGCAGCATCCGCCGCCGCCACCGGTGAAGTCCGCCCGCTTTATCCTGCTCAGGAGCCCTTGAAAGGGGCTCGTCCGAAGGACAGACATTAGCAGATTGCGGGAATTGGGCTACATTTCGCCCAGAGCCCAATTCCCGTACAAATTCAAATTGAAGGCGCGACTGCTTCTTGTCCATATAACTGATCTTTGAATTTTAATGACGGGGAGGGCAGGAAAGGTCCTAATCCCAGCTGCTCCCATTTTTGATCCACTGCCGCTATCGTAGCATCGTCCGCCACGATGATATTTGGCCAGTCACGCTGAAAGTTATCAAATTCCGGGGTTTTTCGGGTACCGTCCAACCCAAGACAGGCGAATATTTTTTGCGCGTCCTTTTTTGAAGGCCGCTCCACCAGCAAATGATCCCTGCGGGGGTCCAGGTTATTGCAGCATCTCCACAGGGCTATGGGAAGATCATTCGCATCCACCGTATGCTCTACATACACCACCATCTTTATTCCTTCCATCTCCTCCTGCTGACAGATAGTCTCATGCAATGCACGGACATGACCGGCCCGCTGTTTTTCAACAGAAAGGATGAGACACGGAATGTCCCGCTGCAGAAGAGAAAGATTAGCGCCCTTTATCCCGGGAAACCTTTCCATCAGCCCGGCAGCGGTCAGCTTATCATAGCTCGTGCCGGACAACTGATACCTTCTGTCTGCTTCTTCCTCCGTCTTGGCCGTTCCATCGATACACATTTTGCCTCCAAATCCCAGCTTGCTGCAGCTGTGATCAAGCACATCCATCGGTCCCTGGGAAAAGTAGGCATCCGTTGCCGGGTTAAAATGCTTTAAAACTGCAGCCGCCAGTTTTGAGTAGTCCTGTATGTTGGCATGCTGATCGGCCACGACGAGGATCTTGTTGAACATCATCTGCCCTGCGCCCCACATGGCGTTCATGACTTTTTGCGCCTGACCGGCATAGTCCTTCCGGATCTTGGCGATGACCAGGTTGTGGAAGACTCCTTCCACGGGCATATCCATATCCATGATCTCGGGCACCAGGGTCATCTTGATGGGGGCTAAAAATATTCTTTCGGTGGCCTTGCCTAACCAGGCATCTTCTTGTGGAGGTATGCCGACAATGGTAGCAGGATATACAGGCTCCTTACGATGGGTGATGGCGGTGATATGGAATCGGGGATACCAGTCCGGCAGAGAATAATAGCCTGTATGATCTCCAAAGGGTCCTTCCCAGATCATTTCGTCGTTAGGGTCCACATATCCTTCGATGACAAAATCTGCATCCGCGGGGACTTCTATTTCGGGTTGTGTGATACATTTCACCAGCTCTACCTTCTTCTTGCGAAGAAAACCTGCCAGCATGTATTCATCCACATTTTCCGGCAAAGGCGCCGTGGCGCTGTATGCATAGGCCGGATCACCTCCCAGGGCGACAGCCACCGGCATCCGCTGTCCCGTCTTCTTATATTCTGAAAAATGTTTGGCGCTGACCTTGTGCTTGTGCCAGTGCATGCCTGTCAGGGTTGGGCCAAACACCTGCATCCGGTACATCCCGACATTGCGGGCGCCTGTATTCGGATCTTTTGTATGAATGATGGGTAAGGTGACAAATGGTCCTCCGTCCCTGGGCCAGCAGGTGATGACAGGCAGGCGGCTAATATCGGGCTTTTCCATGATCACTTCCTGGCACTCTCCCCTGCCGTTCCTAACTTTGGGCATCCAGCTGGCAAATTGTCCTAATTTGGGAAGGAGCTTTAGCTTGTCCAGTATGCCCTCTTTGGGGGCGGACAGGAGCTGGAAGAGCCGCTCGATGTCCCGGGTGACATCGTCCAGATGTTGTACGCCAAGGGCCATGCACATCCGGCGTTCGCTGCCATAAGCATTCATTAATACGGGGAAGCCGGCACCTGTATTCTCGAAAAGCAAAGCCTTGCCACCGTGGCCGCTCTTGCTGATCCTGTCTGTTATTTCTGCTATTTCCAGTTTGGGGTCTACATAGGTCCTGATACGTACCAGTTCCCCTGCTTTCTCCAGCGCTTGAATAAATTCCTGCTGATTTCGATAGGCCATAACCACGAAATTATGAAAAACCCTCTAATGTATGAGGTCTTCGTCGGACCTGCTTCATCACGGAAGAACTTCGTTGGGGGAACTTCGTTGGGGTTCCGAGGCCTCACTCCTCCTTGTTCGTACCCTTCGTTCCTTGGGTACTTCGAAAGGTCTTCTTCGTTAATAACTTTCGTGTCTCAGTCACATTCGTGCCCTTCGCCAGGCTCGGGCATGCTCATAACCTTCGGTCCGTCCTTAGAAACTGATCAGCTAGTAGACTTTTTTGGGACAGTCGTAGATGGCCTTACTCCTCTTATAGGATTGATATGTTTGAGAGTGGCGACCGGTGCTGAATCCAATGATCACCCGTATGCCGGAAAAATAGTACCAGTCCTT
>DASZWE010000164.1:0-12649 GCA_035546735.1 Puia sp. | reverse complement strand
CGTGACTGGATCGGGAAGGGGTATATCTCTACTTTTTATGATGCCTTCAATCCCGCTGCACGCAAGGGTTTTTGGGACCTGCTGAACAAAAAATTGTACAACAAGGGTATCGATGCCTGGTGGATGGATGCCAGCGAGCCGGATATCCTTTCGAATGTGAGTCCTGAAAAAAGAAAGGAGCAGATGACGCCAACGGCGCTGGGGCCCGCCGCCGAATATCTGAATGCGTATCCGCTGGTGAATGCGAAAGGTATTTATGAAGGACAGCGCGCCACCAATCCTGACCAGCGGGTGTTTATCCTGACGCGCAGCGCATTTGCGGGCTTGCAGCGCTATGCGGCGGCCGTATGGAGCGGTGATATCGCCGCCCGCTGGACGGATATGAAGGATCAGATCGCAGCCGGGATCAACTTCTCCCTGTCGGGTGTTCCCTACTGGACGATGGACATCGGGGGCTTTGCCGTCGAGCATCGTTATGAGCAGGCAAAGGGAGAGACGCTGGAGGAATGGCGAGAGCAGATGACGCGGTGGTATCAGTTCGGGGCTTTTTGCCCGTTGTTCCGTGTCCATGGCCAGTTCCCTTTCCGGGAGATCTACAACGTGGCGCCGGAAGATCATCCTGCCTACAGGAGCATGTTGTATTATGACAAGCTGCGGTACCGGCTGCTGCCTTATCTCTATTCATTGTCGGGTAGGGTATGGCGTGATGACTATACGATGATGCGGGGTCTGGTGATGGACTTCGGGAAGGATACGGCGGTATATGATATTGCCGATGAATACATGCTGGGGCCTTCGTTGCTGGTGGCTCCTGTCACACAGTACAAGGCGCGGGAAAGGCAGGTCTATCTCCCGGCGGGCCAGGGCTGGTATGATCTGTACACCGGCGCCTACCTGGAGGGCGGACAACACGTGACAACCGATGCTCCCTATCAGCGTATGCCCGTCTGTGTGAAAGAAGGATCGATCCTCCCATTGGGTCCTGATCTGCAGTACACAGGAGAGCGTCCTGCCGACACCATCACTTTACTGGTGTATACGGGAAAAGATGCGCATTTCACTTTGTATGAAGATGAAGGCACCAATTACAATTATGAGAAGGGAGCCTATTCCAATATTCCTTTTACCTATAATGAAGCTGCGGGGACATTGACTATCGGGCAGCGTGAGGGCAGCTTCGGACATATGTTGCAAAAGCGGGTCTTTCGAATTGTGAAGGTAAGCAGGGACAGACCCGTGGCTTTGGATAGGGTGCAGACGGCCGGACAGGTGGTTCGCTATAAGGGAAACGCGGAAACAGTAGTACTGGTGCAATTGCGTCAATGATCAGCTAAAAAATCATTACAATGACTTAGCATTCGTCATCTAACTTTATCATGTTAAATTATATAACCAAAATGCCTGCATATGAAAGATACCGGACAAGGAATGTCCCGATGACTTTTCCCGCACAAATACTCTCCTCAAACAAGATAATAAACTCTGCTTTTGCTTAATACCAATAACAATTGCTACACAATGGAAAAAACAAGTATTAAAAATGTGACAAGGCGGGCGATCATGCTGGCCCTGGCCTTCATCGTTTTTTTGCATCTTCCTGGTCTATCGCAGACCGGCACCGTCACGGGTAAGGTCGTTGCTGGACAAAACGATAGCACGGTGGCGGGTGTAACGGTGCGTGTGAAGGGGGGCAATACCAGCGCCGTAACGGCTGCGGATGGAACTTTTACCATCAAGGCGGGGCCCAATGCCGTGTTGATCTTCTCCAGTGTGGGTTTTGCCACACAGGAAGTATCGGTGAACAACCGCAGTAGCTTATCCGTCCGGCTGGCATCGGATGCACAGTCCTTACAGGGTGTGGTCGTCATCGGCTATGGTACGGCCAAGCGCAAGGACCTGACGGGGTCTATTGCCAGCGTGTCGGCTGAACAGATCGCCAAGGTGCCTATCACCAGTTTCGAGCAGTCCCTGCAGGGGCGTGCGGCAGGTGTACAGGTGATCAGCAATGACGGGTCCCCCGGTGCGAATACTTCCGTCATCATACGCGGTATCGGAAGCCTTGCCAGCGGGGGCAACAATCCCCTGTATGTGGTGGATGGCTATCCTCTCACCGCCGGTATGAATAACATCAATCCCAACGACATCGCCAGCATCGACGTATTGAAAGACGCCTCAGCAACGGCCATCTATGGGATCCGTGCTGCCAATGGCGTAGTGATCGTGACGACGAAGAAAGGCAGGAAGGGAGGAATGGAGGTTGCCCTGGATGCCTATACCGCCTTCCAGATGAGGCCTAAGAAATACAAGCTCCTGAATGCGCAGGATTGGGCAACCTTATCCAATGAGGTAGAGGCAGCCGACCCCACGCATACCTATGTAGGATTGCCCATCTGGCATACGCCCAGCGCGCTGCATACGGTGGACTGGCAGGATGCGCTGTTCCGCAGCGGTCTGTCGCAAAGCTATAACCTGGCTCTCCGGGGTGGTTCCGACAAGGTGCAAACATCCTTGTCTTTCGGATATTATGATCAGAAAGGAAGCCTTATCGAAAGCTACTTCAAAAGAGGGACCTTAGGGTTGGGCCTGGATTATCAGCCTGTGAAATGGCTGAGGTCTTCCACCAACGTACATTATTCTTACCTGAATGTCAACGGCAATCCGCTGGCAAACAACGGCGCCGGCGGCGGGCAGGTGCAGATGGCGATCAATCCGCCCACACTGGACAGCGGCAACCGGAACACTTATCTGATAAAGGATGGGAAAGGGAATTATGGTTTTTATAATCCGGTAAATACCAATGTATTTAAATTCAACAATCCTGTCTATTCCATCGAGACCAACCGGTATTCCAACGTGACCAACTGGATCCTGGCCAGCAGCTCGCTGGAAGTATCACCCTTCGATGGGCTTAAGCTCCGGACCAATGCGGGCGTCAACATGAGCTACTACACCGGCACTTATTTCCAGCCGGAGGACACCCGGGCGGCACAGCAATATCCCGGTTCCGTCACCACAGCCGCGAATTATTCCTTCCATCAGAACAACAATTTCGAATGGCTGTGGGAGAATACCATTGCATACGATAAGACCTTTGGCAAGCATACCATCAATTTTGTAGGTGGTATTTCGGAACAGAAGAATACCAATACCCTGGTGGGCTACTCAGGCATTCCGCCGAATTCTATTATCACCGACCTGGGGCAGATGTCCAACGTGAAATACGACCAGTATGGCAACGGCCAGATCGTCACAACCCTGGAATCCCAGTTCGGCCGTCTGACCTATACCTTCGACAACAAGTATATTATTACCGGTACGGTGAGAAGGGATGGCTCTTCCAAGTTCGGCGAAGGACATAAATATGGTGTGTTCCCTTCCGGCGCCGTTGCATGGAAGATCAAGGAAGAGGACTTTATGCAAAATGTCAGCTGGCTTTCCGACCTGAAGCTCAGGGGCAGCTGGGGAGAGGTGGGTAACCAGACAGCCATCGGACCTTATCAATATGCTGCGTTGTATACCTATGGCGGAGCAGCCAGCCTGAATGGTACAGATGCCAATGGTAATCCACTGGATAATTTAGGATATCCTTTTGGCAAGATATACCAGGGTGGGATCGCGCAATCCCAGCCGGCGAATCCCGATCTCAAATGGGAGACGGACAAGCAGACCGACATCGGTGTAGATATGGCCTTTCTGCAGGGCGCGCTGACCTTTACGGCCGACTGGTTCAACAGGGATTCCAGGGACTTCCTGCTGACGCTGAAGGCGCCCGCACAGTCAGGGTATAACTTCATCACCCGCAATGTGGGCAGCATGAACAATAAGGGGCTTGAATTTGCGGTGAACTACCGCGGCAATCAAGGCCGGGATTTCCAATACGGCATCGGGTTGACCGTCTCCTCGTATAAGAATACGCTTACGAGCATTACGTCCGGAACAAGCTATGTGACCAATTTCGGAGGCCTGACCTTAACCGGACAAAGCTGGGATGAGTTCACGCACTCCAATGTCGGAGGTCCCGTAGGTGAGTTTTTTGGCTATAAAGCCCTGGGTGTATTCCAGACACAGGCGCAGATCGATGCGTTGAATGCCAAGGCGCCCGGAGGCATTTATCAAAGAGCTACGAATCAGCCCGGCGACCGCTATTTCGCCGACGTCACGGGTGATGGGAAAGTGGATGCAACGGACCGGACTGCTCTCGGAAATCCGCAGCCGAAGTTCTTTGGCGGCCTGAACTTCGATGCATCTTATAAGGCATGGGATATCAACCTCTATTTTTACGGCACGTACGGGAACAAGATCCTGAACTATGTAGAGAGCGATCTGGAAAGCTTCCAGAAGCGTGGCTCCGAAGGAGTGGAGAATGTGAGCCAGACTTACTACAAGAATCACTGGACATCCCAGCATCCTTCCAACCGGTATGCCCGCGCTACGGCCAACGACGACGCCATCGGCAGCAATGTTCCTTCCAGCGTTTGGGTCGAGAATGGCAGCTATGTGAAATTAAGGAACCTGACCATCGGCTATACCCTGCCTGATCCATTGTTGAGAAAGTTTTATATCAAACATCTGAGGATATATGCTTCATCCCAGAATCTGTTCACCATTACAAAATACTCGGGTCTCGATCCGGAGATCGGCATACAGAACGGAAATCCAACCCAGAATGGAGTGGACAACGGCACGTATCCTTTATCCCGCGCGTTCACGCTGGGTCTAAATGTAACATTCTGATATAAAGCACAAATTATTAAGATATGCAATTACCAAGAAAATATGTAGTTATCCTGTCCCTGGTAACGCTGTGCGCGGCGGTGGTCATTCCCCTCAGCTGCAGCAAGAATTTCCTGAACCAGACGGACACGATGCAATCCGACATCAACGGGGCCACCACCAAGTCTTCGGACGTGGTGTCCATCGTCAATGCCATTTACGATACCTGGCAGAACAGCAACCTGCTTAAAAAGTCTATCTGGTACTGGGCGAATTTCGAATCGCATGATTTCTTTAACTGGGGCGGCGATGTTATCTGGAACAACTACCAGATCCCGCCGGATTTCGGGGCGCTGAACGATTTCTGGAACTATATGTACATCGGTATCGCCAGGGCCAATGCAGCTTTCCCCGTTATTGCAACTGCCAAAGAAAAAGGCATTGTAACGGCGACCCTGGGGGATCGTCTCACCGGTGAGGCCTATTTTCTTCGGGGGCTGGCCTACTACTATCTGGCTTCCAGCTTTGGAGGTGTGCCGTTGGAGCTGAATGCGGTCACGGACGGATTGACGCCGCGGTCGCCCCGTGATTCAGTGTTCATGCAGGTAGTGGCCGATATGCAAAAAGCCGAAACCCTGCTATGGTCAAAAACACAGACAGTGGGAGGCGATCTGGGCAGGGCTACAAAGGGCGCTGCCTATGCCTATGAGGGGGCTGCGCAAATGTGGCTGAGGAATTACCAGGCGGCGCTGGCTGCTTTCAATAACCAGGAGCTTACCGCCAACTATCACCTGATGACCAACTTTGCGGATGTAAATGAGTACGATCATCAGAATAACGACGAGTCTATTTTCGAGATACAGTTCGAAGTGCCTCCCGGTGGAACGCAGGATTGGAACGGAAGCTGGCAGCCTCCTGGTGGTGAGATCTCCTGGATCGATGATTTCAGCTGGCCTCAGGAGCTCACGGGACAGGGCTATGACTATGGTAATCCGGCGTTATGGAATTCCTATCAGCACGGCGATCAGCGCAAGCTGCTTACCATCGTTGGCCCTGGCGATCCGCTGGTCAGCCCGGGCATCATCAAGAAGCTCGGCGGGTTAAAAGGGTATTGGGTCGTAAAGAGCGGGTATAAGGGCGATACCGCCGCGATCAACGCGCACCATCACACTGATTCTATCTATATGGCGGATGACGGCACGATCCTCAACACGGTGGGAACGTTGACCAGGCCATGGTATGGGGCGGATACCAAGAACCGTACGGGATACTACTGTGCGAAGAAATGGAGGGATTACAATCTCACAGGGGGTAACACCGACTCCGCAGGAACCAGCCTTCTTTTTGGCGACCAGAACCAGATACTGATGCGTTATGCGGAAGTGCTGCTGGCCAGGGCTGAATGTAAGGTCCATCTGGGCGATGTCACCGGCGCTCTGGCTGATATTCAGACCGTGAGGGACAGGGCATGGGGCGGGCCCGGACTGGCTCCTGCCA
Source organism: Puia sp. (assembly GCA_035546735.1). Classification (GTDB taxonomy): domain Bacteria; phylum Bacteroidota; class Bacteroidia; order Chitinophagales; family Chitinophagaceae; genus Puia. The sequence continues at coordinate 6,439 of DASZWE010000164.1, read as the reverse complement.
TGGCGGACAGCGCCAACTATGATGGCACGCCTGGCCAGCCGATACTGGACCCGTTGCAAATGGTATTGAGCGAATACCGGCATGAGCTCAGCGGCGAATATTCTGTGTTCTATGATCTTTGTCGTGCGGGTACGGACACGGCGGTAGCATTTGTGAACAAGGCCAACGGATGCGTGACGGGCAGCTATAACCCTGTTCCCAACCCGGCTCCCGGCCCGACACATGATAACCAGCCACATGGATTGTATAATACGGCTCTTACACCACAACGTTGTTTGATGCCTATACCGCAGGCTGCTATCGGGCTTAACCCGAACCTGAAACAGAACCCGTACTAACAGGCCAGTTGCTAAAATATTCCCGAAAAATGGCTTCTCTAAAAGGGGAGGCCATTTTCATTATCTTAGTTATATGAAAAGTCTCCGTTTCCCGATGGCCGCTCTTTTGCTGAGCATGCTGGCATGTAAGAGCAAGCCTGTTTTATTCCAGCAAGTTTCTTCCTCGCACTCCGGTGTGGAGTTCACCAATACCATCGTCGAGGACGATACGCTGAATCCGCTGAATGTAGTGAATATCTACAACGGTGGCGGGGTAGGCATCGGGGACTTCAACAATGACGGATTACAGGATATATACTTCACCGGCAACCAGGTGCCCTGCAAGCTGTACCTCAACAAAGGCGATTTCAAGTTCGAGGATATCACGGATAAGGCCGGAGTGGAGGATATGGGCCGCTGGGCAAGAGGCGTGGCCGTTGTCGATATCAACAATGACGGGTTGATGGATATCTATGTATGCAATACCATCTATAAGGACTCCCTGAGAAGGCGGAATGTGCTGTACATAAACCAGGGACCGGACAAAGATGGCATCCCTCACTTTTCGGACATGGCTGCTGAATATGGTCTGGATGTCCATGTGCAGTCCACTATGGCCAGCTTTTTCGATTATGACAACGATGGGGACCTCGACATGTTCCTTAGCGTCAACGAAGCCTCCAATGGCATCGATCCATCCGCTTTTCATTTCGACCCGAAGGAACGATTTCCCGGTAAGGGGCGGCTATACCGGAATGACATGGACCCTGTATTGAAGCATCCGGTATTCCACGATGTCTCACAGCAGGCAGGGATGAAATTCGAAGGCTATGGTCATGCGGCTACCATCTGCGATATCAACAACGATGGGTGGAAGGATATCTATGTTTCCGACGACTTCATCTCCAACAATATCCTTTATATCAATAACCATGACGGGACCTTTACCAATCAGGCCAAGGATTATTTCAAGCACACTTCCCTGAACTCCATGGGGCAGGATGTGGTAGACATCAACAATGACGGGCTGCCCGACGTGGTGGAGCTGGATATGAACCCGGAAGACAATTACCGGAAAAAATTAATGATGGGGTCTTCCAACTATCTCACCTATCAGAACTATGCGCTCTTCGGATACCAGCATCAGTATGTCCGGAATACCTTACAGCTGAACCTGGGGCCTACGGTGCATGAAGGGGACTCTGTCGGTGTTCCCGCTTTTGCGGAGATAGGGTTTCTCAGCGGGATCTCGCAAACCGACTGGAGCTGGACGCCACTGGTAGCGGATTTTGACAACGACGGCTATCGGGATATCATCGTTACCAATGGATTCCCCCGGGACGTCTCGGATCACGATTTTGCCGCTTACCGTAAAAATTCGGTGATATTGCCGCCTATAAAGGAATTGCTGAAACAGATACCGCAGATAAAGCTCCATAACTACGCATTCCGTAACAACGGGGATCTGACCTTTGGCGACCTCAGTAATGACTGGGGATTGTCGACGCCTACTTTTTCCAACGGAGCTGCTTTTGTGGATCTGGATAATGACGGTGCGATGGATATGGTGGTCAATAACATCGATGAGAAGGCATTTATCTACCGGAATACCGCCCGGGATAAGGATAAGGAGGCGACACATTTTTTGCAGATCCGATTCAAAGGGGGTAAAGAAAATATCAATGGGCTGGGGGCCAGTGCGACGATCTATTATGAGCATGGCCAGCGGCAGGTGTATGACAACAATCCATACAGGGGTTATTTATCGACGATGCAGGATATGGCGCATTTTGGCCTGGGTAAGGTGGCGTTGCTGGATTCCGTGGTCATTCAATGGAATAACGGCGTCTGGCAGACCCTTACCAATGTAAAGGCGGACCAGGTCCTGACAGTAAATATAGCGGATGCCCGGGAGATGGGCGTCCGAATGCCGATGGTGGCTACGAGTGCCTTGTTCAAGGAAGTGACCGCCCGGGATGGTGTCCGGTACAAGCACGTGGAACCAGATCAGATAGATTTCAATCTTCAGCATTTACTGCCCCACAAGCTATCGGAATATTGTCCTGCGCTGGCAGCGGGCGATATTGACGGGAATGGATTGGATGATCTGGTCATGGGGGGTAATTCGACGTCTCCCGCGGAGGTATTGCTGCAGCAGGCGAATGGCAGTTTTCTGCAGCGGGATCTGCTGTCGGTTTATTCCCGTTCGGCTACTTATGAGAAAGACCAGGGGATCCTGCTCTTCGATGCCAACGGCGACGGCAAGCCCGATCTGTACATTGCCCGGGGAGGCTATATGGATATGGAAGGCAGCAGCGCTTACCAGGACAAGCTCTATATCAACGACGGGAAAGGGAATTTTAAGGAAGATACATCGGCGCTGCCGGTGAACCATACCAGCAAATTATGCGTGCGCGCTATGGATATCAACCAGGATGGCAAGCTGGACCTGTTCGTATCAGGGAGGGTGGATCCGCACCATTATCCGAAGCCTGTGAGCAGCTTTATATTCCGGAATGATTCTGAAAATGGGCATGTAAAATTCACGGATGTCACTTCCGAGGTGGCGCCTGATCTGAAAGACATCGGGATGATCTGTGATGCGCTTTTCACCGACTTTGATGGAGATGGACGGACGGACCTCATCGTGGTCGGCGAGTGGATGCCGGTGACCTTTTTAAAAAATGTGAACGGGAAGTTCAGGAATGTAACGGCGGCATCGGGCGTCGGTGGACAGTCAGGCTGGTGGAACTCTATTGTGGCGGGTGATTTCCGGCATACGGGCAGAATGGATTACATAGTGGGCAATGTGGGCGAAAACACTTTATACAAGGCCAGCGACAGCCTTCCCGTATATATTACGGCCAAGGATATCGACAACAACGGAACCTATATCGCCATCCCATCGTTTTTCCTTCCGGACCAGGAGGGTGTGAAAAAAGAATTCCCGGCGCCGGTGAGAGATGATATAGCCAGGCAGTGGCCGGCTATTAAAAAAAGATTTCCGGATTACAAGTCCTTTGCTGTTGCAACGATGGATGAGGTGTTGACGCCTGAACAGCGCAAAGGCGCGCTAAGGCTGGCAGCCAACCAGCTTCGATCCTGCTATTTGCGGAACGACGGCAGTGGCAAATTTACCATGATACCGCTGCCTGCAGCCGCGCAGGTCTCGGCGCTGAATGGAATGGTGGCGGACGACTTTGATGGCGACGGCAATCTGGATGTGCTGATCAATGGGAATGATTTTGCCACGGATGTGGCTATCGGCCGGTACGACGCGCTTAACGGACTGCTGTTAAAAGGCGATGGGGCGGGAGGATTTAAGCCGCTGACCATATTGCAAAGCGGCATCTATATTCCGGGGGATGGCAAGGCGCTTGTAAAGCTGCGGGGGGCTTCCGGCGGATACCTGGTGGCAGCCAGCCAGAACAAGGGCCCGTTGAAATTATATCAACAAAGAAGGGATGTAAAATTCATACCTGTACAGCCGGATGATGTCAGTGCGGTGGTGGAGCTAAGGAACGGAAAGACCCGGAAGGAAGAGTTCTATTATGGCGGCTCGTTCCTCTCGCAGTCGGCCCGGTTTCTGGCGGTGGATAGCAATACGGTGAGCGTAAAGATCACCAACAGCAAGGGGAGGGTGAGACAATGAAGGCGGCCCTGATCGTTATTTTATTGAACCAGCTGGGATTTTATCCTCATTCCCCCAAGATTGCCATTGTCACCGGGCAGCCATCCCGGGCTGTGTTTTATGTGGTGTGTATTCCCACGGGGGATACGGTTTATTCGGGTGCGTTAGGACCTTCTGTTGTCTCTTCCAATTCATCTTTACGGACATACGAGGCTGACTTTACGAGTTTCGAAAAGGAAGGTGATTATGCGGTCGTCGTGCCCGGGGCGGGGAGCTCGTATCCGTTTCACATCGGACGTCATATCGCGGCGCCTGTCGTGAGGGCTGCCCTGAAAGGCTATTATTACCAACGGAGCGGCATGGCGTTGAACGAGCGCTATGCAGGTATGTGGCATCGCCCAGCCGGGCATCCGGATACGGCAGTGCTGGTACATCCGTCGGCAGCATCGCCGGGGCGACCTGCGGGAACCATCATCTCTTCACCCGGAGGGTGGTATGATGCAGGGGATTATAATAAGTATATTGTCAACTCGGGGATCACGATGGGGACCTTGTTGTCGGCGTATGAGGATTTTTCCAGGCTGTACGATACGTTGCATACGAATATCCCAGCTATGAATGGGATACCTGATCTGCTCAATGAATGTCTCTATAATTTGCGGTGGATGCTGACCATGCAGGATCCGGGCGATGGAGGCGTGTACCATAAGTGTACGAATGCCGCCTTTGACAGCATGGTAATGCCGGGCGTCACGAAGCTGCCGAGATACGTCGTGCAAAAGAGTACGGCGGCGACGCTGGATCTTGCGGCTGTCATGGCGCAGGCCAGCAGGATCTTTAGAAAATTCTCCCGTCAGCTGCCCGGACTGGCGGATAGCTGTCTGCATGCTGCGCAGACTGCCTGGGGATGGGCTGTCCTGCATCCTGCTGTCGCATATAATCAAATGGCCATGAACAGGAGCTTTAGTCCTGCCGTGACGACGGGCGCCTATGGAGATATGGATATGCGGGACGAATGGTATTGGGCTGCCGCTGAATTGTCGGTGACGACGGGGATGAAAGAATTCAGGGACACTGTACAGGCGCGGATGAAGGATGTGTATGGGCTGCCCGCCTGGGCCCATGTACATATGCTGGGGGATTATACGTTGCTGCGTCATCCGGGAACGCTGCCGGCGGAAACGATGCGGGGGATGAAAGAACATTTGCTGACCATGGCCGACAATTACCTGAAGCTGGCGCAGTCCAATGCTTTTCATATCGTGATGGGTACGGATGCGCGGGATCTTATCTGGGGCAGCAATTCCGTAGCCGCCAACCAGGGAGTCCTGCTGATCAATGCGGCTTTACTGACAAAGGAGAGAAAATATATGGATGGCGCCCTGGGCAATCTGGATTATTTATTAGGACGGAATGCTACGGGGTATTGCTTTATAACGGGAATGGGAAGCCGAAGCCCCATGCATCCTCATCATCGTCCTTCTATCGCGGATGGGGTTACCCCGCCTGTACCGGGATTGCTGGTAGGAGGTCCCAATCCGGGGAGGCAGGATCGTCAGACGTATACGATGACCGAGCCGGAGACGGCCTATCTGGATAATGACAGAGCCTATGCATCCAATGAGATAGCTATCAACTGGAATGCTCCGCTGGTGTATCTGGCGGGGGCGATAGAGGCGCTTTACAGCGGTCGCACCCAGATATTACGATAGCTGATGGGTTCGCTCTTGTCCCCGTGCGCCTGTAATTTGATGGGAGAGGGGCCGTGCGCTTTATAAAAAGGTTTGCCGATATAGCGGGTGCCGCCTTTGAGCTCGAAGTTATTTTGTACCAGCACGCCGTTGTGCAGGACGGTGACGCGGGCAGGTGAGGCGAGGCTGCCATCCGTGTGGAATACAGGAGCCGTCCAGATGACGTCGTAGCTCTGCCATTCGCCTGGTTTGCGGCAGGCATTGGCCAGCGGGATAGATTGTTTGTAGATGCTGCCAGCCTGTCCATTGACATAGGTCTTGTTGTTATAGTTGTCCAATACCTGCAGTTCATATCCATCGTCGCCTTTGCCGGTGCTGGCGAGGAAAATACCGCTGTTACCCCTGGCCTGGTCCGACCCGGTGATATTGGCTGGGATCCTGTATTCGATGTGTAGCTGATAGTTGGAGAAAGATGCTTTTGTCTGGATATTGCCGGCCTTTTTATTGACGGTGAGGATTCCATTGGCCACCGTCCATTTAGCCGGACCGCCATCACCTACGTCTACCCAGCTGTCGAGATTTTTCCCATCGAAGAGGATGGTCGCGTCGGAGGGGGCGTCGCCGCATTTCGCGCCCGGAGTCACTACGGGCGGAACGGGGCTGTATACTTCGGTGGTCCTGTGATCGGTGATGGTGTCTGTCTGTGAATAGGCTGCTGAAAAAGTTCCGAGGACACCGAGCGATGAGAGTACGAGCATCCGTTGAATGGATGGACAAGCAATTTGGATCATAGTCATGTG
>DASZWE010000163.1:0-8855 GCA_035546735.1 Puia sp. | reverse complement strand
CAGCGGCAGCTTCGAGATCGCCAACCGGCTGCAAAGGGATGGCGTGGATTATCTGGGGGTGGCTTATGCGGATGAAGGGGTGGTGTTGCGGAAAGGGGGCATTCACATGCCGATCATGGTCATGAATACGGAGAACAGCTCTTTTGACCTGCTGGTACAGTATAACCTGGAGCCGGTGATCTATTCCTTCACGCTGCTGCGAGGGTTCGACAGATGGCTGAAAAAGGAAGGGGTGCTGAACTTTCCCGTGCACATCGAACTGGAGACGGGGATGAACCGGCTGGGCTTCTCTACGGAGCCTTCGCAGGAGCTGGATGCGCTGATAAGGGCGTTGAAGCCGGCGAACTTTAAAATACAGAGCGTCTTCAGTCATCTGGCCGCCAGCGAGGAGGCTCAGCAGGACGACTATACACACCGGCAGGGGGGTATTTACCGGAGCGCCATCGCGCGGATACAAGAGGCGCTGCCCTATCCTTTTTTGCGGCATATTGCCAATTCGGCGGCTATCGTCCGTCATCCGGACCTGCGGATGGATATGGTGCGGCTGGGGATCGGGCTTTATGGAGTCGATAGTGCGGACACGCATCAGCTGGACCTTCGGGAAGTGTCAACGCTGAAGTCAACGATCGCCCAGATCAAGCATCTGCGGGAGGGGGAGACGGTGGGGTACAACCGGCGGGGGGTCTCGGGTAAGGGTACGGTGATCGCCACGGTGCGGATAGGGTATGCGGACGGCTATCCACGGCGGCTGGGGAATGGAGTGGGCAAAATGTGGGTCAAGGGGAGGCTGGCGCCCGTCATTGGGAGCGTCTGTATGGATATGACGATGATCGATATTTCGGGGATCGTGGACGTGGAGGAGGGGGATGAGGTGGTAGTGTTTGGCAAAGAGCTGCCTGTCAGTCAGTTGGCCCATTGGGCACAGACTATTCCCTATGAGATACTGACGGGGGTGAGCCAGCGGGTGCGGAGGGTATATTTCGAAGAATAGAGCGTATATTTGAAGCTTTAAATTTAGAAATCGCGTGAAGGCCAGAACAGTATTTCTCATTGTATTACTTATCATCGTTGCGGATCAGTCCCTGAAGATTTGGGTAAAAACACATATGCCTCTCAGCCACCCGCCGGAGATCTTTCGGGAGCAGGTGTCATCTTATGACAATGGCATCAAATTATTGGGCAATAAGGCGCAGATATATTTTGTAGAGAATGAGGGTATGGCCTGGGGCTGGAAGTTCGGGGGTACCTGGGGAAAGATGGCCCTGACGCTGTTCCGCCTGGTAGCGGTAGTATTTGGCGTATTTTATATTCAGTCAATCATCAAAAAGAAATATCACCGGGGCTTTATCATTTGTGCGGGGTTGATCTTTGCGGGGGCGCTGGGTAATCTGCTGGACAGTATGTTCTATGGGTTGATCTTTGAAGAGAGCACTTTTGATCATGTGGCCAGGATATTCCCGCACCACGGGTATACGACCTTTCTGCACGGCCGGGTGGTGGATATGCTCTATTTCCCCCTGATAAAGACGCATTATCCGTCATGGTTTCCCTTCGTGGGGGGTGAGGAGTTCGAGTTCTTCAGTCCTGTCTTCAATCTGGCGGACGCCTCTATCTCCGTGGGGGTGATCGCTATTCTCCTGTTCCAAAAGAAATTTTTTCACAAGCATACTTCCGGGCAAGCCGCGCATACGATGGAAGAGCAGACTGCAAAGGTTGACTCCGTGCAGGCGTAAGGGCCGACCAGGATCGATATTTATGCCGGGAAGCTTTGAGCCGGAAAAATAGTAAAAGAGATGCCACCTGCAACCTTTTGGTGGATCACCTGTCAAATAGGGGCAAGTGAACTACAACAGCACACAAAGATTACCGGATAAACAACTTGTCGAGCGGGTATTGCAGGGTGACCATCATGCCTTTGGCCTTATCGTTAAGGACACGGAAAGGCTGGTGGCGCAGATAGTGGGGCGGATGATCAGCCATGCGGAGGACAGGAAGGATATCATTCAGGATGTATATCTAAAGACATTCAAGCATCTGTCGGGATTCAGGCATGCGGCAAAGCTTTCTACCTGGATAGGTAATATCGCCTATAATACCTGTATCAATTTTTTGGAGCGGCGAAGACTGCGGGTGGTGGGTGACGAGTTTTTTCCGGAGACACCTGTTGACGAGGACGGACCGGAGGCACTGCTGGAAGGCCGGCAGCTGACGGCGATCATCGCAGCCCGTATAGAGGAGCTGTCGCCGCTGTATAAGACCTTGCTGGTGCTTTTTCATCAGGAGGGGTTGAGCTATGCGGATATAGGGCAGATCACTTCCCTGCCGGAGGGAACGATAAAAAGCTATTTATTCCGGGCAAGGAAGCAATTAAAGGAAAGTGTTTTGGGTCCGACGAAGACCTACAGACATTAAAAATGATGCATTATGACGGATCATCTTTCTGAAGCTGCGATACAGCAGTATGTGCTGGACGAGGAGAATTGTCCGGCGTGGATGGGCGAGCATGTGAAGGCATGCGAACGCTGTAACATCCGGGTGAATAATTACCGGCTGGTCTTTACGGAGGTCGCGGGGATGGAAGTGCCGGTGATAGGAGTGGATATTGCGGAGCTGGTGCTGACAAAACTGGGCCAGGGGGCGGAAGACATTGCCGGGGCGGGCAGAACAGTGGTGCGAAAGAGAGACTGGTCCCCGGGATACTGGCTGGCGGGGGCGGGATTGCTCATGCTGGTGGCGGGCTGGGTCTTCCGCAGCTTTTTGCTGAGCGTCACGGAGGATATACCCGCGCTGATCCTTTATGTGCTGGTGGGCGTTTCGCTGGGCATTGCCCTTGTCCGGGGTTTGGGGATGATCGTCCGGTACCGGCATCAATTAAAAAACCTGGACCTTTCTTAAATATTTGCAACTTATTTATCATCTGTCTGTCTGATCAATTATATCCATTTCAACCATGAAGAAATTAATTACAGTTCTGTTCACTGTATTCACCCTTACCGCGGCCAATGCGCAGGACAAATTTGAACAAATTGTCGACCGAAGCTTTGTAGTAGATGCGTTCCATATCAGCGCGACGATCTTCTTATTGTATCTATGCTTCAATTTTGTCCTGGAGTTGCTGCAGCGGAATCTGGATCACCGGATAAAGAGCCGGGCTATCGCCGCGGGCAGTTCGGAAAGCATGGTCGGCCGGCTGCTGGACCGAAAGAGGAAAGATCTTCGCCGGGGGGCGCTGGCATGGATCTGTGTGCTGCTGGCCATAGGTCTGGGGCTTAGCATCATCAACTTTACGCTGCCCTTTGGGCTGCACAGCGTGGCGATCATGGCGTTCAGCATCGGGGCGGGGCTGCTGGCATTTTATCTGATCTCGGGACGGCAGCGGGACGCTTCTCAGGCCGGCGACGAAATGTCCGGAAAGATCTGATGTCTGAGAACTTCGGACGACGAACCAACGGTCCGTTCTACGATCCATAAATAACTTTGTCATGAAACTCGCTTTTTTTCTTGTAGCCTTTTGTCTGATACTTTTCCGGATGTATTACAAGTCCATCTGGCCGGCGGCTTTTGCACACCGGCATCGGACGTCGATCACCATCAGCACGGATGGCGACTATGAGCAGATACGATATGAAGGGAGGATAAGGCTGACGGAGGATGAGGCAGGTATTGCTTTTATCTCTCCGGGGGGGTCTATACGATACCGCCACAATGATCTACGGCTGGAAGCGGAGAGCGATGATCAGGGTCATGTCGTTTATGATATCCGCAACAATGGCCGGGATCTGTCACCGGAAGGCGATGGGAGGTTCGTTATCAAGGAAGCGCTCCGGCAGATGATCGTTTATGGCTTCGATGCGCGTGGCAGGATGGATCGTCTGTATCAGCGGGGTGGGGATAGTGCGCTGCGGAGCGAGCTGGATCAGCTGAAGGGACCGGGGCTTGCAGATATGTATCGTAAATTTCTTGCTTCTCACCAGGAATCTCAGGATACGGTTCGTCCTGAGGACAAACATTAGCAACTACCATACTATGCGTACATTTTTTTTAGGGGTGGCGCTTGCCATCCAGGCCTGCACCTGTGTGCAGGCGCAGGAGGGGTATTGGGGGCAGCCTGCTCTTGCCCATTACCGGGCGACACCGGAGGCGGTGAATGACCTGGTGCATATCAAGCTGGATGTGCGATTCGACTATCGGCAATGTTATTTGTATGGGAAGGAGTGGATAACGCTGCGGCCACATTTTTACCAGACGGACAGCTTGAGGCTGGATGCGAAGGGGATGGATATCGGGAGGGTCATGCTGGCGGGGGCTGGAAGCCCTCTGTCAGGAACCGGAGGACCGTTGCCAGGAACCATGAAGCCGCTGTCCTTCTACTATGACGGCCTGCACCTGGTCATTTTGCTGGACAGGATATATCAGCGGTCCGAAGAATATACTATCTATATCGAATACACGTCGAAGCCTAATGAAGTGAAGGGGCGGAAGAAGAATGAGAAGGGGCTTTATTTTATCAATCCGGACAGCAGCGAAAAGGGGAAACCCGTGCAGATATGGACGGAGGGTGAGCCGGAGAGCGCCTCCGTATGGTTTCCCACGCTGGACAGGCCGGATCAGAAAGCGACGCAGGAGATGGTGATGACGGTGCCTTCGAAATATGTCACCTTATCCAATGGACGGCTGGTGGGTCAGCGGGATAATAAGGATGGTACGCGTACGGATACCTGGCGGATGGATCATCCGCACTCCTCCTATCTCTTTATGATGGCGGTAGGTGATTTTAAAATATATAAGGACAGCTGGCATGGCAAGGAGGTGAGCTATTATATGGAGCCTGCCTATGCGCCGTACGCCAAAGAGAATTTTGGCGAGACGCCGGAAGCGATAGACTTTTTTTCCAGGATATTGGGGATGGACTTCCCCTGGAACAAATATTCGCAGATAGTGGTACGGGATTATGTCAGCGGTGCGATGGAGAACACGACGGCCTGTGTGCTGGGTGCGCAGGGCACGCGGCGTGAACTGCTGGACAGCTACTATTCAACGGGCATCGAGCATGAGCTGTTCCATCAATGGTTTGGGGATTATGTCACGGCGGAGAGCTGGAGCAACCTCACGTTGAACGAGTCGATGGCGGACCTGGGAGAGATCCTTTGGCTGGAGCATAGATATGGGCAGGATGCGGCGGATGATCATGTGTATGCGGGCATGCAGTCATATTTCAATAATGATGACAATATTTCCAAAAAGCTGGTGGAGTATGACTATCAGGTGCCGAAAGATGCATTCAACGGAGTGACCTATCAGAAGGGAGGGCGTATCCTGAACATGCTGCGTCACTACCTGGGCAATGAGGCATTCTACAAGGGGCTGCATATCTATCTTACGGAGAATGCCTATAAGAGTGCGGAGGTGGCGCAATTGCGGCTGGCGATGGAGAAGGCCAGTGGAAGGGATCTGCACTGGTGGTTCGATCAATGGTATTACCGGGCGGGGCATCCTGTGTTGCAGACGGACTGGCAATGGGATGGGCAGGCGGGGGTGGAAAGAGTAGTGGTAAAGCAGTTACAGGAGGGGGCGCCTTATATCCTGCCGGTGGCGGTGGATGTATATGCGGGTGGGTTCAGGACAAGACATCGGGTATGGGTGAGCGGGAAGGAGGATACGTTGATGCTGCCTGCGGCTGTCCGGCCGGACCTGGTAAATTTCGATGCGGAGCGGGTGCTGGTGGCAAGGGAGGGGGATAACAAGACGCTGGATGAATACCTGTTCCAGTATTTCCATGCGCCGGCCTATGCGGACCGGGCGGAGGCGGTGAAATTTGCGGCCCGGCATGAAGACGATGAACGGGGCCGTGCGATCATTCTGGCGGGGTTGAAGGATAAATATTCGGGTATCAGGGACCTGACGATCGGTGTGTTGAACAGGGAGCATGAGGATATCCGGAATCTCGATACGGTATTGCAGCGGGGGGTGGAGCCTATCCTGGCGGAGCTGGCGAGGGCGGACAGCAATACGCTGGTGCGGGCGCATGCCATTGGAACGTTGATCGTGCTGCGTCGTCGGGAGCTGATGCCGGTGTTTGTTCAGGCGCTGCAATCGGAGTCTTATACGGTGCAGGCGATGGCTTTGCGGGCCATTGCGGGGATAGATACGGTGGCGGCGTTGCGGTATGCGAGGCCATTGGAGAAGGATCATAAGGGGGCGTTGACCCAGGCGATAGCCTATGTCTATGCCCGGTATGGCGGGGTGGAACAGTGGCCTTTTGTTCATGAGGGCTGGGTGAAGGGGTCTCTGCAGGAAAAGATACATTTGGTCTCCAGTTTTTCGGAGATGATCGGCCGGATTGGGGACCCTGCTTTGGCGCAGGAGGGGATCCGGGAGCTGAAGCTTATTGCCATCCAATATAAGAAGGATGGGGCGGGGGGATACGTGATGAAGTTCCTGGCGGGTATTGTCGAACGACGTGCAGCCCTGCATGACGATGTTTCGGCCCGCGCGGCCAGGGAGGCGATACAGGCCATCGAGGCGGCTCCATGATGGACCATCGGGCGTCCCAAGGTCCTAAAAAAACTGGCCGGAGGACGCCGGCCAGTGTGCTTGTTGCATATAGAAAGAGTGGTCTAATGGTCTACTTTGAAAGCTTCGCCATCTTACGGGTGATGATCTTATCACCGGCAATGATCTGCAGGATATAGGTGCCATTGGAGAGGTTGCCCAACCCATCGATGGCGATAATGTTCACGCCCTGGTTGATGAATTGCTGTTGCACTCTTACAACGCGGCCATACATGTCCACCAGGTTGAGGCGGGCCTGCATGTCGGCGGGGCTGGCTATTTCCATGTTGATATGATCGGTGAAGGGATTACCCAGATTGCGCACGTCGAATACGATGGTGCCGTCGGTGAGCAATACCTGGCTGCTGTATTGGCTATATGAGCCGGCGCTGAGCCGGATGCGGTAATAGCGGGCTCCTGACAGTCCGTTGGGATCGGTGAACTGATAAGTCGATCCGGACCCTGCGGGCGCCTGGCCATGGATGGCGCCGACGGTAGTAAAGTTCAGGCCGTCGTTGCTGCTCTCCACGGTGAATGTGATGCCGTCCACCTCGCTGGCGGAGGTCCATTGCAGGACGCCGTGAGCATTATTCACCTGTCCCTTGAAGCTGATGAGCCTTGTAGGCAGCACGATCATACAGTTGACGGCCTTTACGAGCTTGGGCGATAAGGTTATAAAGCTACAGTTGGGGTCACTGAGATTGCCGGTGGTGCTGGCGACGGTGATACGGTATTTTATCAGCGTATCCACGAGGTTCAGCCGGTAGTAACGGGCCACAAGATATTCATACAGGCTGGTGGAAGAATTATATACGGGGGTGCCGGTGCCGGAGGCCGCCTGTCCCGTCGTATCGACGCCGGCGGTGGTCCAGGTGACGCCGTTGTTGGTGCTTTTCTCCAGCTTCCACTCGGTATAGTTATTAAAGAAGGCGGTGACCTTGAATCGCACCGTGTCGTCCGCGCCCTGGCAGAGGGTATCGGGCTTGTTGGGCGTCAGGGTCATGCTGGGTACGCAAGAGGATACGCCTACGTCGTCGATGGCCCAGTCATTACCACCGCCACCGGGAGCATTGTTACGGATGCTGATGACCATGGTGGTCTGGGTGGGTCCTGTCAGGTAGGTAAATCCTTTCTGGACCCATTGCCCGGTGTGAGGCATGTTGCCGGTGGTGTAATAATCATATCCATTGATATTAAAGGTCAAATTGGGCTGGACACCGGAGGAGTCGCCTGTGCCGGAGGGAATATATCCGCTGCCGCTGGCGCCTGTGCCGTTGGAGTCACAACCGCAACGGGAACAGATGTTACGGAACCAGGCGGTGTATTGATAATAGGTGTTGGGGCAAAGATTATATACCGTATCGAGATAAGCGGTGTCGGTACGATAGGCGGCATTGACCACGACCATGTAGCCACCGCTGGCGCCGTTGAGGTCATCCGTAGGAGGATTGCCGAGCGCAGGGTTACTGGCGCCTGTGTGGTCACCGATGATGTCCCACACGCCGAATATACGGTGGTTGGCAGGAGATGCCGTTCCATCCGGTATGGGCCAGGCAGCGTCGGAAGTGGCATAGCCTGTTGCAACGGTGGCGCCGCCGCTGGTGTTATTGGATACGCCGTAATAATAGTCCTGTGGCATGGAGCCGCTGGAAGTAAAGGCGGCGTAGGTGTAGTTGGAAGGTACTTTATTGGACGCTCCCCTGTCTTTCACGCTGCCGGAGCCGAAGGTACCGCCCGACTCGTTGATGAGGGCGTTGGTGCCAACGGAGTTGCTACAGAGGCCATAGTTATTAAATACCATGATGGTGTACTGTGGGAAGTTGATGGCTGCCGCCGCATTGCCGGTGTTGTAGTTGATGGAGCCCAGTCCCACATTGATCTGTGAACCATAGGCAGTGCCGGTGTTGACCACTACCCGGAAGGAAGCTACCATGATACAGGTGCTGCCGTAGAAATTAGGTTTGCTGGTATTGGATACATATCCGCCGGTGGTGGCGGTAGCTGCCGCGCCCATATTGATGGTGACGGCGGAGCCGCTGATCGAGCCGGCATCGTCGCCGGATGCATCGGTGAACTGCTGATAGATCTTGCCTTCGTTGGTGAGTATCCTCAGCGTGCCTCCGATGTATGTAGTACCTGCGGGAACATTGTCGGTAAAGACGGTTTGGAAGGTGGCGTTGGATTTCACCACAAAAGTGGCTCTTATTTCCAGCGTATCGCCGGGTTCGACGGTGCCGCCGGTGGTGCCTTTGGTGATATTGACATAGCTTTTACCGTTGTCTACGCTCGGGTCTGAAGGGTTG
>DASZWE010000162.1:0-3603 GCA_035546735.1 Puia sp. | reverse complement strand
AAGGGTGATATCCCGTAACACCTGTGTGAACAGCAGTTCCAGCCCTTCGATCATTCTATCGATGGTCGAAGCCCTAAATAAGTTTGTATTGTATTCTATTTGTAACCCCAGCGACCGACCTTTTCCGGAAAAGATGAAGCTAAGGTCATATTTGGCGATCCCCGGATCGACATTCACCCTTTCCAGCTGAAGGCCGGGCAGTATCCCGCTCATATCCTCGTCCTGTAAGCCATCCATATTCTGAAGAACAACCATCACATCGAACAGGAGGCTGCGGGACAGCTCTTTTTTTAGCTGCAACGATTCGACCAGACGGTCGAATGGAAAAGCCTGGCAGTCGAATGCCTGAAGCAGCATTTGCTTTTGGCGACGAAGCAACGACCTGACATCTTCGCTTTCGTCAATGTTTATTCGTATTGGCAGCGTGTTCACGAAAAACCCTATCTGGTCCTGCAGCTGCGGATGATCCCTTCCTGACACGGGCGTTCCGATGACAAGGTCATTCTGCCCTGCATATTTACCAAGCAGCAAGGCTACTCCGCTGATCAGGATCATAAAAAGACTTACTCCTTCCTGTACCGACAGCCTGTTCATATCATCCATAAAAGATGAGGAAAAGATATGCTGCACGACTGCGCCCTTGTAAGTTTTCACCGGAGGCCGGGGAAAATCCAGGGGCAGTGTAAGGACCGGAGCCTCATCGGCAAAAAGGCGCTTCCAGAAATCCGACTCTTCCTTTCTTCGTCCCTCTTCCCAGAGGCTCCGTTGCCAGACAGCGAAATCCTTGTACTGAACATCCGGATGGCTTAGCCGTCCGACGCCTCCAGCCGCAAGATCGCGGTAAGCCGCCATCATGTCCTTGTATAGCAATACCAGCGACCAGCCGTCGCTGATAATATGGTGCATGTTGAACGAAAGGAAACGTTCCTCTTTCGCGACCAGTATAAAGCAATCCAGTAACGGTCCTTTTTCCAGGTCGAAGGGTTTTGACCATTGCTGCCGGAAAACATCGGCGAGCTCCTGTTGGTCTTCCAATATCACTTCCCGTATGTTGAAGTCAATTTCCGCCGGTTGCCGGATCACTTGCAGCGGGACGCCGTCCTGGGTGGTAAACGTGGTCCTCAGTATTTCGTACTTTTCTATCACGCATCGGAAGGCCTGCAGGAGCCTGTCAATGTCCGGTCGTCCGATGATACGGAATGCAGCCGGCATGTGATAGGCAGAAGATGCTTCTTCCAGCCGGGTGAGCACCCATAATCTTTCCTGTGAAAAAGAGATTGGATAGAGGTCTGCCCGCGGCGAAGGAATGATTGCCGGCAAAGCCGCCCGCATCCTGCTATCCAGCAAGGCCGCCTGCTGTGCGATGGTGGGGCCTGTAAAGATATCATTCAGTGTCAGCTCCTTTCCAAATGCCGTAGCGACCAATGCTTTCAGACGGGTGGCCTTCAGGCTATGTCCTCCTTTTTGAAAAAAATCGTCGGTCATTCCTATCTGTTCTATCTTCAGCACTTCTTTCCATATCGATAGCAGAATTTTCTCTGTTGTATTGCGTGGTTCGGTCACCGGCTCACCTGGTGCCGATGTCACCGGTGGTGGTAATTGATTCCTGTCGACCTTGCCGTTGTTATTCAATGGCATCGTCTCCAGCCGCAGGAACACCGAAGGGATCATATATGCCGGCAATAGTTCCTGCAGTCCCGTACGCAAGACAGCTTCCGATAGCTCCTCTCCCGTCCAATAGGCTGCCAGCTGCGCTTCCTCTCCTCCTCCCCATATCTTCACTACCGCCTGGCTTACCCCCGCCTGCTGCTCCAGCTGATATTCTATCTCCGCCAACTCGATCCGGTGACCACGTATTTTCACCTGCTGGTCTCGACGACCCCGGAACTCCACCTGCCCATCCGGCAGCCACCGGCCCATATCCCCCGTCCGGTACATCCGAAGTCCCGTCACAAACGGATTGGGCACAAATCGCTCCGCCGTCAGATCCGCCCTTCCCCAATATCCCTTCGCCACCGACTGCCCGCTCAAACAGATCTCCCCTTCCATCCCCTCCGGCACCAGCCGGCCATATTCATCCAATATATACAGCTGGGTGTATCCCACCGGCCGACCAATCGGCACACACCCATGATCCTCCCATTCAAACCGGTGTACCGTACTGTAGGTCGTATCCTCCGTAGGTCCATATAAGTTCCGTAGCTCCATGCCCCCTACCGCCAGCAGCTCTTCCCGCAACCGCCGCGGCAGCGCCTCTCCCGCCATGTTCACCGCACTCACCCGCCTCCAGTCGATCCCTTCTTCCAGCAAACCTTTCACCACCGATGGCACCGTATTCAGCAGCACCCCCTCATCCTCTCCCAAATGCTTCCCTATCTCCATCCCCGATCCCAGCATCCGGATCGCCCTGCCCGTCAGCAAGGGAAAAAAGAACTCGAACACCGACAGATCAAAACAATACGATGTCACCGCATACACTATCTCAAATGACGTATCCCTGAACTCTTCCATCGCCCAGCGAAGAAAGGCAATCGTATTACGGTGACAAATATCCACTCCCTTCGGTCGACCCGTCGATCCCGATGTATAGATCACATAGGCCGTCTCCTCCCGCCAGTCAACCCCTTCCCGCAAACTCTCTACCGCATCGCCCTCTTCCCTTAGCAAACTACTTAACTCTATGACCCGACCGCTATATCCCGCCGGCACCAGCCCCGCACACCGCGCATCCGTCACCAGCAACGATGGCTTCGCATCTTCCAGCATATAGCCGATCCTCGACGCCGGATAAGCCGGATCTATCGGAACATACCCAGCTCCCGATTCCCAGATCCCCAGCAGACAGGGGATCATCCATTCACTGCGATCCATCAGCACCCCTACCAGCCCGGAGGCTCCCGCCGCCGCCAGCCGCCGCCCTATCCGCTTCGACAACGCCTCCAGTTCCCCATAGCTTATCCGCTGCCCGTCTGATACAATCGCCGTCCGGTCCGCATACCTTCGCAGCGGCTCCCGCAGCATAGCCGGTATGCTCAGCTCCTCGATCCCCTCCACCGGCCGGTTGTACGCTTCCAATATCCGACGACGCCCCTCATCTCCCACCCATTCTATTTCTTTTACTTTTATTTCGGGCGTCTTCAGCACCTGTCCTGCCATCTGCCCGAACGCGTCGCAAAAAGCGGCAATGCGGAGTCTGCTGAACAGCCTGGTATCATATTCTACCTCCAGATAAAACGTCTTATCGGGCTGATGATCGAAATTGAATGTAAGGTCAATCTTTGCGGCGATGGCATCGTCGTCGGCCCGGCCTGAAGGGTATAAAAATTTATCCAGAAGATCGAGCGTAAAACCAAATTGATGACGCATTTCCATTTCATGTCCGCCGGGGTTGTCCTGCAGGACCATGAGTATATCAAAAAGCGGGTTACGGGAAGTATCCCGGGGCAATGACAGGTCATCAATGATCTTGTCGAATGGGTAATCCTGAAATTCGAATGTCCTGAATGAATCCTCAGAAACAGCTGACAGCCATCCGGCAAAGGATTGCTCCGGATCTACTGTTGCGCACAGCGGCACTGTATTGACATATACTCCTATCTGGTC
>DASZWE010000161.1:0-7098 GCA_035546735.1 Puia sp. | reverse complement strand
TCCGGGCGCTGATCTCGAATATGGATAAATATTATGTACGCAACCAGGCGGGACAGATGCTGCCACTGAGCACGCTGATCAGCTATGAGCCGGTGGAGACGGCGCCCCTGATCACGCATTTCAATATATTCCGCAGCGCGGAGGTAGATGGGTCGACGCCGGCGGGTTATAGTTCGGGTCAGGGTATCCTGGCGTTGAAGGAGATCGCGGCGCGGGTGCTGCCACAGGGGTATAAGTATGAGTTCTCGGGGCTTAGCTACGAGGAGATCAAGGCGGGGCAAACGACCATTTATATTTTCGCATTTTCTATTTTGTTCGTCTTTCTTTTTCTAGCCGCCTTGTATGAGAGCTGGTCGGTGCCTTTATCAGTGATGCTGGCCTTCCCTATCAGCGCATTTGGGGCGATACTGACGCTGACCTTCCTCCCCATGCTGACGAATAATGTCTATGCGCAGATAGGGCTGATCACGTTGATCGGGCTGTCGGCGAAGAATGCCATTCTTATCGTGGAATTTGCCAAGGTGCGGGTGGACAGGGGTGAACCGTTGCTGCAATCCACGCTGGAGGCGGTGAAGCTTCGTCTACGGCCTATCGTGATGACGTCGCTGGCTTTTATTCTGGGGGTGATGCCGCTGGTGCTGGCTTCGGGGGCAGGGGCGGTGGCCCGTAAGACGATTGGGTTTGCGGTGTTGGGGGGCATGCTGGCTTCCACCTCGATGGCCATTTTTATCGTGCCTGTGCTGTATGTGCTGTTCACCAGGTGGTCGTATGGGAAAAAGCAGCTGGAGTGGCTGAAGGCGCACAAGGATGATCTGGCGGAAAAGGCGCGACGGGTGGAGGCGCAGAATATCGATCCGGAATTGGAGTATGAGTTTGGGAAGGGGAGGACGTAGAGGGGGGGCTGGGGGTGACCAGGCGACGGAGCGCCGGATGAACGGTATGGCTGCCGTTGGTGATAGAAGTATTTTCCCGTCACGAGGGCGCCGGGGTCCTTGCTGACGGCGAGCCAAACCTGTGTCTTTTCTTTTTCCATTCCAGGTCGTCCAGTCCGCCACCTGCCTGCCGGTGAAGGCCTGAGCTGAGGTAGATGAGCCGGGCGGGTCGTTTGATAAGACAGGTCAGGATATAGGGGGCGAGGCTGTTGACGGCAAATACCTGGGAGTTAGGCAAAGGAAGCCCTGGCGTGCGGCAGCACGCCAGGGCAGGAACCTAGTATCCATCGTTTTGTTGGAGATAGCCTGTCAGGTTGGAAGCTGCATCGATCGCATTTTGCGGAATGGGGAAGAGTCTTTTCTTCACATCCGCATTGCTTTTTTCCGTCCAGCTGCCTTCGTATTTACCAAAACGGATCATATCCGTACGCCGCACCATTTCCCAATACAGCTCAAAGCCTCTTTCTCTGAACAGGAGGTCGCTGGTCATGGATGTCAGTGCTGCGGCGGGTGTAGTTGCGGTGCGGGCGGCTCTAACGATATTGACGTCTGCCAGGGCGCCTGCTGCATCGTTCGATCCTCTTAATTTGGCTTCGGCTCTCATCAGATAAATGTCGGCCAGGCGAAGGATGACGATATCGGCCTCACCTTTGTTCCTTCCGGTGTTGGAGCTTTTGCTGAATTCATATTTTTCCACCCTGTAGCCGGTGCTGTAGTTGCTGCCTGCCGTAGTATAGTCAACCTGTTCGGTAAAGTCCACGGGTAGGGTTGGTTTGCTTCTCGTGGTATTATAGAGCATGCTGACCTTGAGCTTCCCATCGGGGCAGGTGATGAATGCGCCGCTGGCGTCCTTGGTCAGGCCGTACTGCTGTCCTCTCAGGATACCGCGATTGATGTTGAATGAAGCGGCGTCTACGCAACCGTCTGTCTGTGGGAGATTTTCCTTATAAAACCGGGGATCGGCGGCGGCAGGGTCGACCGGCGTGTTGGCATCGACCCATGTATGATAGAAATCCGGCGTAATGGCGGGGCCGTCGGTGCCATTGGCTGACGGAAATGCGGGCAGCGGGAACTGGTCTCCTGACAAAGAAAAGTAGGCCATCCTGTTGTGGCTATTGCTCAGGTCGGGGCGTTGGTCCACGGCAAAGATGAGCTCCTTGTTGGTATGGTTGTTATTGCTGAAGATCGAGAAATATTCGGGAGCGAGGCTGTATTGATTGGTGGCGATGATCTTATTGCAATAGTCGATGACTTTATTCATGTCATCATTTTGAAAGGAGAAAGAAGCGGCATAGCGATCTCTATATACGGCCGCATTCAGGTACAAGCGGGCCAGGAGACCCCAGACGGCGGCCTTGGTGATACGGCCGGGACCGGTGGTGTTGTCCAGAACCGGCTCGATGGCCAGCAGTTCGGATTCGATGTACTTTATGGCTTCATCCCCCCTGACTACTTTAGAGGTTGCATTCGGGTCCTCTTTTATAAATACTATGCCAAAGAGGTCGAGGGTCAGCAGGGAGTAATATGCCCGCATGCCCCTGGCTTCCGCCAAAAATAAGGGGGCGCTGGCATCCTTATTCGTCTTGAGCGCCGTGATGGCAGTGACTGACCTGGAGAGTCCGGTGACGATGGAGGTCCAGGTGCCTTGTACGTTGGGGTCCGTGCTGACTGTCTCATGTCTGTGCATGGAAAGATAAATGCCGTTGTCCCCCCAGTCGGTGCCGCCCCTGTACGGGAGGATGGCTTCGTCGGTGGATATCTCCTGCATGGTAAAATACCGGGTGTGCTGAAAAAGATCGGGTAATACATTGTATACGGGGGCGATGAGGCCTTCCGCGAGCTGTTTGTCGGTGAGCCCGGTGACGGAAGATTCATCCAATACCTGTTCATTTAGTTTCGTGCATCCGAACATGGCGATGCCTAGAAGACAGATCAAATATTTTATGGATTTGTTTTTCATTTTCAATTCTTTTTTAGAGTGATACATTGATGCCGAAAAGAATGGTCCTTGCTTTGGGGTAGCTGTTGTAATCGATGCCATAGGAAGAGACGCCGTCATCGCTCCTGTCGGTGTTGACTTCGGGGTCGTAGCCGTCATATTTGGTGATGACAAACAGGTTTTGCCCTGTGACAGAGATGCGGATGGATTTTGCCCATTTGTCGATGTTCAGCCTTTTCGTATCGATGTCGTAAGCCAGAGAAAGGTTATTCAGCCGGAAGTAAGCGCCACTCTTAAGGTACCGGCTACTGACGGAAGCGGGGTTATTGATGCTCTCCTTCGGATCGGCTGCGGCTGCGGGCGTGGTGTTTACGCTTTTGGCAAGCCTGGCCTTGTAAAAGTTGGTGTTGGCGGTGTTATCGTACAGTTTGTTGCCGGAGATGCCGTTGAAATTCGCCTGAAGGCTGAAGCCCTTAAAGCCGAAATTGCCATAAACGCCATACATCAGGTTGGGAAGGGCTGTTCCCAATACCTGTCTGTCCTTATCTGAAATGATATTGTCGTGGTCGCGGTCTTCGTATTTGCTAAGACCGTTATCGTCGATGCCCAGGTATTTGAGCATATAGAATGAGCCGATGGGGTGGCCGTTGACATATCCGTTGATGGTAGCGGAGGTCAGTCCGGAGCCTTGTGCGGATCCTGTGGTAATGACGGTGTATGGTGAATGTTTCACCTCGTTCTGAATGCTGGTCACATTGCCTCCTATGGAGAAGCTCATATCCTTACCGAGCTTTTTGGCGTAGTTCAATTCTACTTCCAGGCCGTTGTTGTCGACCGTCATATCCTTGATGTTGGACCAATATTCCTGTGCGGGCTGCACGGGGTCGGCGGGATAGCCTTTTAGCAGGATGCGGCTGGAACGTTTTTTGAAATAATCCACTGTTCCTGTCAAGGCTCCCTGGAACAGGCCGAACTCAAGACCAATATCTGTCTGGTTGGAAACCTCCCATTGCAGATCAGGATTGGCGGGCCTGACATAGGTGTAGCTCGTTGGGTAATTCCCTGCATCGTACAGGGGGTAAGTGCCACCCGACGCGGTAAACAGGGGCTGTGTTTTTTTGGCGGGGATCTCCTGGTTTCCCGTTCTGCCCCAGCCGGCCCGTAATTTCAAGTTGCTGAAAGGGGAGGAGCTGTTCTTCATGAAGTCTTCTTCGGTGATGATCCATCCGAGCGAGAAAGAGGGGAAATAGCCGTATTTGTTATTGCTGCCGAACTTGGTGGAGCCGTCTGCTCTGAAGTTCGCGGTGGCCAGGTATTTATTGGCGTATTGATAGGTCACCCGTCCGAAGAAAGATTGCTGTTCATTGATGACGGCGGAACCTTTATCGGTGTTATTGTTCGATAAGGCGGGCTGTCCTGTGCTGGGATCATAAATGGGCTGGATATTGCCGACCGGGTAGTTGACTGTCAGATAGTCCCTTGTCTGGATAAAGAATTTCTGGTAAGAATGGCCGCCCAGAACGGACAGGTTATGTTCCCCTTTTGTGAGCGACCAGGTGAGGTAATTCTCGATGAGGGTGTTCCTGTTGGTGCTGTAAAAGGTCTCGAGGCTGCCGGGCCGGGCGGGTGTTGCGCTGGCGAGGCTTTGATAGTTCCTGGTGCCGGTGGAGTTATCAATGGCGAAGTTGAGCTTATAGACGAGGCCTTTTACGATCCGCAGGGATGGGGAAATGCTCCCGATGAGGCGATTGATGGTCGAAACGTCCTTGTCGAGGTTGAAATAGATCAGCGGATTGCTGATATTGAGGTATACGGCGGGCTTGCCGTCGGAGTCGTAGGCGGGATAAGTAGGGTTGTTGGTCAATGCGTCGCCAATGCCGAATGGGGGACGTACATTGTTGGTGCTGGAGTAATTCAGGACGGCGTCGATGATGAGCCTGTCATCCAGGAATTTCTGGGTGGCGTTGAATCGCCCTGTATACCTGTCCAAGGTATTCTTTTTGATGACGCCTTCCTGTTTTTGGGCGCTGAAAGAGGCGTAGTAGGTCAGCTTGTCGGCGCCGCCGCTGAGTCCCATATTGTAGTTCTGTGTGAGGGCTGTGTGTGTGATCAGCTTTTGCCAATCTGTATTTCCGCCTTTGTCGTCGAGGGTGCCTCCAATCTCAGGTACGATCTTCCGGAATTCAGCGGCTGAAAATACGGGGAGCGCCCGGGCCATTTTTGAAACGCCGAGGCTGGTGGTGATCGTGAGGAGGGAAGCGCCGGAGCGTCCTTTTCTTGTCGTAATGATGATCACGCCGTTGGCGCCCCGGGAGCCATAGATGGCAGTGGCGGATGCATCTTTCAATACGTCCATGGAAGCGATGTCGGCGGCGTTGATAAAGTTCAGTGGATCGCCTCCGCCGGTGGAGGAGTTATCCAGGGGCAGGCCATCCACCACAAAAAGAGGGGTATTGCCGGTGCGGATGCCGCCCGGGCCTCTGATTGAAATGGCCATGGGGGCGCCGGGTTCGCCGCTGAAAGAGGTGACATTGACTCCGGCCGCCCGCCCTTGGATCAGCTGTTCGGGGGAGGTGACGACTCCGCGGTTAAAGTCCTCGGTCTTTAGCGATTTTACGGCGCCGGTGACGTCTCTTTTTGTCTGTGTGCCGTAACCCATGACAACCACATTGGTCAGTTCTGTAGAGGAGGATTGCAGGACAATATCGATCTGCGTCTTATTGCCGACCGGGATCTCCCGGGCGCTGAATCCGACATAGGATATAACAAGGGTGGCATTGTCATCGGGGACAGATATGGTGTAATTGCCATTCTTGTCGGTAGTCACGGACTGCTGGCCGCCTTTGACGGAAACCGTAGCTCCTGCGAGGGGAGTGCCGTCGGACTGGCTGACCTTACCCGATATTCTTATTGCTGTCTGAAAAGGAGAAAAGTTCTTAAACTTTTCTTTACTGGGTGACCCATAAGCTGTTTGGAACGTAAGCAGCGGGATCAGGACAAGACAAAGTACTGCCTGTGTCGCGAATTTTAATTCTGACATAGTGTTTTAGTTAGGAGTGAGTAACTATTAGTTAGCAGGGCGAAGATATGTCTCTGCCTGTAAATTCAAACACTATTTCAACACTTAAGATATAAATAAAGATGCAAGCGGCCGGGAGGCGCCCGGCCGATGAATGGGGCGAACAGGAAACCCTTTTATTGAAGCGCGATACATTCCACGGAAACCAGGAGTCCCCCAGGGAAAGGCATTGTCTGGGGTACGCTGCGTGCGGGTGGGTTCTCGGGGAAGAACTCGCTATAGACCTTATTTATAATACTGAAGTCATTTCCCTGGACCATGAAGACGGTGGTCTTTACTACTTTACTCATGCTGCTGCCTGCGTCTTCCAGGATGGCCCTGATATTTTGGAAGGCTTGCCTGGTCTGATCTTCAAAGCTGTCGCTAACGATGCGTCCTGTGTCGGGGTCCAGGCCGGCGGTGCCGGAGAGGAAAATGAATTTTTCGGCGATGACTGCCTGTGGAAAGACCTGGCTCATACGGGGGGCCTTCGGGGTGTTGAAATTCTTTCTTGCTTCCATATTGGAGTTTGATATAGTGAAGTAAATGCAGGAGGGTGAGCAAATATAGGCAATTTACTCCGTTGGAGGGCGAGGCAGGACGGCTAATGATGGGCCTTGGCCGAATAGTTTCTTACTCCGTGCGCAAACTCTTTACTGGATTAGCGAGGGCGGCCTGTATGCATTTGACACTGACGGTCAGGATGGCGACGAGCAGCGTTACTATGCCCCCGACGGCGAATACCCGCCAGCTGATGTCGGTGCGATAGGCCGGTGGCCAGTGTCAGCGAGAGGAGGAATATCAGCAGCGACTCGCTCAGGAACTGCAGGAAGAGGGTTGTCCTGCCGGCGCCGATGATCTTGCGCATGCTGATCTCTTTACTACGCCGGATAGCCCGGGCGGTATCAGCGGGTAGGTGAACATGCTGAAGAAAGACGGGTCGACGTATTTGTTATGCCATTCTACAAATTTTTCCCCATCGCGCTCAAAATAGGTTATACCCCAATTGTCTTCCATGCGGCAGGCGTTTGCCACCTCGGGCACTTCCTTTTTGGCGAATACGGCAATAGGAGCGGAGGTGTTGTTCCAAACGGAGGAACTGCCTCCATTGTCAACCTTTGGGGACAGCCTGTACAGGTCGGCGGCGTGTGTATTGAATTTGTCATAGC